>DASQPK010000035.1:0-2267 GCA_035643995.1 Steroidobacteraceae bacterium
CGCCCGCCAATTGACAAGCGCAGGCCCAATCGGCAAGCTACGCGGCTCTTTTCAAGGAGTCTCCCGCTTGGCGAATACGAAATCTGCTGAAAAAGCTGCGCGACAGTCGACGGTGCATCGCGCCCGAAACGACGCGCTCACATCGCAGCTGCGTAGTGCCATCCGTAAGGCCACCTTGGCGCTGAAGGCAGGCAAGCATGCGGAGGCCGCCACGGCCCTCGATGAGGCAACGCCGGTGATCGACAGCATGGTCAACAAGGGCATCATCCACCGCAACAAGGCTGCCCGTCATAAGAGCCGCCTGACCAAGCAGGTTCGCGCGCTCGCGAAATAATTCTTAGGTAGATCGTTGCAGAAGAAAGCCGGCAGTGCCGGCTTTTTATTGCGCCTCTTCTGCGGTTGCCGCAGCTTTCGCAGGCGTGCGCGGGTGTTCTTCGAGATAGCGCATCACGGCTTGCTTCAACTCCTCGGTGCCCTCGCCCGTCGCTCCAGATATGAGAAAGACACGGCCTTTCCAGCGCAGGCGGCGGCCAATCTCCTTGGCGCGTCGCTGAGCCTCTTTCGGCTCCAACAGATCAATCTTGTTGATGAGCAGCCAGCGCTCCTTCGCCGCCAGATCCGCTGCAAACTTCTTGAGCTCCGCCACGATGGTGCGCGCATCTTTAACGGGATCTGCGTCCGGGTCCGGCGGTGCGATGTCGATGAGGTGCAGCAGAACGCGCGTGCGCTGCAGATGCTTCAAGAAGCGAATGCCCAGGCCCGCGCCGTCCGCAGCACCCTCAATCAGCCCCGGGATGTCCGCCATCACGAAACTGCGGCCCAAGCCGACAGAAACCACGCCCAAGTTCGGATGCAATGTGGTGAACGGGTAATCGGCTACTTTGGGCCGCGCGGCAGATACGGCGCGAATCAGCGTTGACTTGCCGGCATTCGGCAATCCCAACAATCCGACGTCGGCGATCAGTTTCAGCTCGAGCTGCAATTCGCGCTTTTCCCCCGGCAGGCCCAAGCCTGACTTGCGCGGGGTACGGTTGGTGCTGGATTTAAAGCGGGTATTGCCCCAGCCGCCCTTGCCGCCCTTGGCGACCAAGAGAGTCTGGCCTTCGATCGTCAGATCCCCAAGCGTCTCGCCGGTATCCTTGTCGGTAATGACGGTGCCGATTGGGATGGAGACATACGTGTCATCGCCGCCATGGCCGGTGCAATCGTTGCCGCTGCCGCTCTCGCCGTTCTGACCCTTGTAGGTGCGCGAAATACGAAAGTCCGCCAGTGTGTTCATTCCCTCGACGGCTTTGAGATAGACGCTGCCGCCCAAGCCGCCGTCGCCGCCATCCGGCCCGCCGAAGGGCACGAATTTTTCGCGGCGGAAACTCACGCAGCCGCGGCCGCCATTGCCGGCCTGCACCTTGAGTTTGGCTTCGTCGACGAATTTCATATTGGGATTCGCAAAAAAGTAAGGGGGCTCGGTTACCCTGCCCCCTTTCCGATTCCATTGGCGCGCTTAAAAGCCCGCCTGAAGATTGTTACTTCGGAACGACGTTGACGTAGGTGTGTTGCTGTTCGCCCTTGACGCGAAATTCGACGACACCGTGAGCCTTCGCAAACAGGGTGTGATCCGTGCCAATGCCGACATTCACGCCGGGGCGATACACGGTCCCACGCTGACGGATCAAAATGTTGCCCGCGAGCACATCCTCACCGCCGAACTTCTTGACGCCCAGTCGCTTGGAATGCGAGTCGCGGCCGTTGCGAGTGCTGCCGCCAGCCTTTTTGTGTGCCATTCAATTATCTCCAGATCTTAAGCGACAATAGAAGTGATCTTCACATCGGTATAGGGCTGCCGATGAGTCTTCTCGCGCTTGTAATGCTTACGGCGGCGGAATTTGACGATCCGCACCTTGTCGCCTTTGCCATGACTTTCGACCGTGGCAACCACTTTGGCGGTACCCACGTAGGGCGCGCCAATGGTCACCGACGATCCGGCGCCCACCAGCAGGACCTGATTGAATTCGACGCTGGCGCCCTGGTCTGCGTCGAGCTTCTCGATACGCACCACGGCACCTTCTTGAACGCGGTACTGTTTACCGCCCGTGGCGATCACGGCATACATTGTTGCTACTCCGAGGACGGCCAATGGGGCCGCAAAAGAGCCGCGAATTGTATCGGGTGAGCATCGGTAGGTCAAACCGGCGTGTTCTAAGGGGCAGGCTGCGGCGGCACCAACCCATGGCGGGCACCCTAGGGGGTCGCGCCAGTCAGACCGATCT
>DASQPK010000036.1:0-6035 GCA_035643995.1 Steroidobacteraceae bacterium
CCGCCAGCGCGGCGGAACTGGCCTGCGCGGAAGCCACATTGCTCTCGGTATTGCGCCGAATGCGCCCCCAGATGTCGATGTCCCAGTTGGCCGAGACGCCCGCTGTGTAGGTATTGTCCGTGCGCGTCGTGCTGGTCAGGACCCCTGCAGAATTGGTCGTACCGCCGGGCTGGCCTTGGCGCTGCATCCCGAGACTCGCCGCAATGGTGGGCCAGAAACCGGCGCGCGCCTGCGAGACCAAGGCCCGTGACTGTTCGAAGGCGGCTGCGGCCGCCTTGACGTTTTGATTTGAGATGTCGATTTGTGCCTCGAGATCATCGAGCACGGCGTCATTGAAAATCTTCCACCAGGGACCGCGCGACAGCACGTCGTTCGGTTCGCTGGGTTTCCAATCGCCGGATTCTTTGTAGCTCGCAGCCGTGTCGAATTGCGGGCGATGATAGTCCGGCCCGATGGCACAGGCGGCGGCAAGCGCACTCGCGCCGGCTATGCAAAAACCGCGAAGCAATGAATTCATCAGACACCCGCTCCCAGGGGATCGAGACCCGGACTGTTCGGCCCGCGCCCTTCGTTGATTTTCTGCCGCGGGGAGTACATGCCCTGCTTGAGATGCTTCCAGTATCGGCGCAGGTACAAGTAGATAACCGGTACGGTATACACCGTGAGCAGTTGGCTGACGATGAGCCCGCCGACAATGGCTATGCCCAAGGGCCGCCGCATCTCCGTGCCATCCCCGGTGGCAATGGCCAGAGGCACCGCGCCGGCGATGGCGGCGCAGGTCGTCATCATGATGGGCCTGAAGCGCAACGAACAGGCATGCTCGATGGCGCGGAACGGATCCATCCCCAAGGTGCGCTCGGCCTCGAGTGCGAAGTCCACCATCATGATGGCGTTTTTCTTCACGATTCCAATCAGCAACAGAATCCCTAAAAAAGAGATCATGCTGAACTCAGTGCCGGTTGCCATGAGAGCGAGTTGGGCGCCGAGTCCGGCCGAGGGCAGCGTCGAGAGAATGGTCAATGGTTGACTGTAGCTTTCGTACAGCATACCCAAGACCACGTATATCGCCGCGATTGCCGCCAACAGCAGAAGCGGGGTGTTGCCGATGCTCTGCTGGAAAAGGCGTGCTGTGCCGTAAGCGCCGCCGGTGATGCTTATCGGCATGTGGATATCGGCCATTCTCTTTTTAATGGCGTCCTGAGCCGTGCCGATCGAGACGCCCTCAGGCAGATTGTAGGAGATGGATGTGGAAACGGACGTGCCCGTGTGATTCACGGACACGGGTGTGGTGCCGGTGGTGAAATGGCTGAACGCCGAGAACGGCACCATGGTTTCCTGCGCGACGCTGACGGCCGATCCCGTCGAGGTGTTGCCGCGCCCCGAATTGGCCAGGGAATTTGCCGCCAGATTTCGCGCCACATCCTGCGCCACGGAGACACTGGAGGAAGCGCTCGCGGGCTTGAGGATGGTCGTGCCGGCAACCGGCTGGGAAGACTGAGTTCCGCTCACCGCACCGCCGGAAGTGCTGACGTAAAGCTCTTTGAGAATCTCAGGGTTCTGCCAATATTCCGGCGCCACTTCCATGACGACATGGTATTGCTGCGGACTGAATGGATTGTAAATGGTCGACACCTGCGCCTGGGCGAAGGCATCGCCCAGTGCATTGTCGATTTGAATTTCCGTCAGTCCCAGCCGCGATGCGCTGTCGCGATCGACGACGACGTCGGTCTCGATGCCGCCCGGCTGCAAATCCGTATCGACATCGGTGATCTGCGGCAAGTCCTGCAGGGCCGCTCGAAGTTTTTGCGACCAGAGGCGCAGTTCGCTCAAATCATCGCCCAGCAGCGTGTATTGGTATTGTGCGTTGGCCGAACGGCCGCCGCCGCCGCCGATATCCTGTACCGCCTGTAGAAACGCCGCCACCCCCGTAACCCTGGCGAGTTTGGGCCGCAGCCGGGCGATCACTTGATCGGCCGAAATGTTCCGCACCTTCAAGGGTTTCAGGGCTACCGTGACATTGGCGCTCGCGCCGCCGCCGCCGGAAGGACCGAAGCCGCCTGCTCCCACGGAACCGGTCACGGTGTTCACCGCAGGATCGGCTTGAATGATGGCCGCGACCTCTTTCAGCTTACCCTTCATCAATTGAAACGAACTGGACGCGTCGCCGCGAATGCCGCCCTGCAATTGGCCGGTATCTTGCTGCGGGAAAAAGCCCTTCGGAATGACGAAGTAGAGTCCGATGTTCAGTGCAATCGTCAGCCAGAATATCGACACCATGATCCGCCGATGGTGCAGCGCCCAGTCCAAGGTCTTTGCGTAGTTGGCGCGAAGCTGTTCGAAACCGCTTTCGAACGCCCGGGCGAATCGCGAGGGTGTCAGGCCCCGCTGACTCTTCAGCAGCAGCGAACACATCATCGGCGTCGTGGTCAGCGAGATCACCAGCGAGATCAGGATGGAAACCGACAACGTCGCCGAGAACTCGCGAAAAATCCGCCCGAGAATGCCGCCGGTCAACATGAAGGGAATGAATACGGCGACCAGCGACAGGCTCATGGAAAGAACGGTGAAGCCGACCTCTTGCGCGCCGAGAAATGCGGCCCGAGTCCGGGTCATGCCGTCTTCGATGTGGCGCGTGGTATTTTCCATGACCACGATGGCATCGTCGACCACGAATCCGGTGGCGACCGTGAGTGCCATCAGTGAGTAGTTGTCCAGCGTGTATCCCAGCAGGTACATGGCGCCGAATGTGCCTATCAGCGATACGGGCACCACGATGGCGGGAATCAGCGCAGCGCGATAGCTGTTCAAAAAAATGTAGACCACCAAAATGACAAAGGCGACCGCCAGCATGAGCGTCTGTTCAACCTGGCGCACCGAGGCTCGAATCGTGATTGAGCGGTCGAAACTGACAACGAGATCGATCTTCGGATCGATCTCGGTCTTGAGGATGGGCAACGCTGCCTTGACGGCATCGACGGTCTCGATGATGTTGGCGCCCGGCTGCTGGGTAACCGTTACAAATACGGCCGGCCTGCCGTTATACAGCCCATAGGTGCGAATGTTCTCGGTGGCGCCGTCCTGCATATCGAGCACGGTCGCGACGTCGCCCAGGCGCACCGTTGCACCATTGCGATTGGCGATGATCAGGTTGCGATACGGCCCGGCATCCCGGGCATTGTCATTGGTGTAGATCTGGTAATGCAGTTCATCCGATTCGATGGCGCCTTTCGGTGCATTGGCATTCGAATTCGAAATGGCCGCGCGGACATCCTGCAAGCCGATACCGTACTTGGACAAGGAATGCGGATTGATTTCCACCCGGACCGCCGGCAGCGCACTGCCGTTGACGTTGACTCCACCGACGCCGGGGATCTGCGACAGACGCTGCGATATGACGGCATCGGCGGCGTCATAAATTTGTCCCTGCGTAAGCACATCAGAAGTCATGGCGATGGCAATTACCGGGAACGAAGCCGTGTTGAGCTTGCGATAGGTGGGATTTCGCGTCAGAGATGTGGGCAGGTCGGCGTGCGCCGCGGAAATGGCCGCCTGCACATCGCGCGCCGCGCCATCGATGTCGCGATCCATGCCGAAGGTCAGCTGAATGCTCGATGTGCCCACGCCGTTGGTGGAGGTCATGTCATCGACATCGGCAATGGCGCCCAAATGCCTTTCCAATGGCGTGGCCACCGTGCTCGCCATGACTTCCGGGCTGGCGCCCGGCAGTTGCGCCGATACGAATATGGCCGGCACATCGATGCGCGGCAGCGGCGCGACGGGGAGCAGCATGAAGGCCGTGCCGCCGCACAGTGCCACGCCGATCGTCAATAAGGTGGTTGCGACCGGGCGCTTGATGAAGGGCGCGGAAATGTTCACGTCGAGCCTTCCGCCAAGGATGCATCCGGTTCTGCGGCGGAGGTGCGGCCGCGCATGCGCGCGGCGATGCGGTCAAATGCCAGATAGATGACCGGCGTGGTGAACAGGGTCAGCACCTGGCTCACCATGAGACCGCCGACGATGCTGACGCCCAAGGGATGACGCAATTCGGAGCCGGTGCCCGTGCCGAACATCAGGGGCAGCGCGCCGAAGATGGCGGCGACCGTGGTCATGAGAATCGGTCGAAACCGCAGCAGACAGGCCTTGTAGATCGCATCCCGGGGCGACAGACCCTCATCGCGCTGCGCCACCACGGCAAAGTCGATCATCAAGATGGCATTCTTCTTCACGATGCCGATAAGAAGGATGATGCCGATCAGAGCGATGATGGTCAGGTCGTCGCCGAACAGCATGAGCGCCAGCAATGCGCCGATGCCCGCCGAGGGCAGCGTCGACAGAATGGTGATGGGATGAATGAAACTTTCATATAGGACGCCGAGCACGATGTACATCACGAGCACGGCCGCGACCAACAGCAGCAGTTCATTGCTGAGGTTGCTGCGAAATGCCAATGCGGCGCCTTGAAAGGTTGTGTGGATGCTGCCCGGCAGCCCCAAGGTGCGCTCGGTATTCTCGATGGCGGAGACAGCGGCGCCGAGCGATGCATTCGGCGCGAGATTGAATGAAACCGTGGTCGCGGGAAATTGCGCCAGGTGGTTGATGAGAATCGGGCGGGTTTGGACCTCCACTTTGGCAATCGCCGACAGGGGCACCTGGCCGCCGCCCGCTGACGGCACATAGATGGAAGCCAGGGAGTCCACCGACCGGTACGACGCCGGGTCCGCCTCCATGATGACCCGATACTGATTCGACTGTGTGAAAATGGTCGAGACGATCCGCTGGCCAAAGGCGTCGTAAAGCGCATTGTCCACCGTTCCCACGCTGATCCCAAGGCGCGCGGCGCTGTCGCGATCGATGGTGACGTAGACCGCCAGGCCGTTGTCTTCCTGGTTGCTCACCACGTCCGCCAGATCGGGCAGTTGGTTCAGCGCCGTCACAAGTTTGGGCGCCCACGTCGAGAGGGCGGTCGCATCCGCGCTTTCCAGCGTGAATTGATACTGGGTGCGGCTGATGGTGTTGTCGAGCGTCAGGTCCTGCACCGGCTGCATGTACACCGTGATGCCCGTGACGTCGGCCGTTTCGCTGCGCAATCGGCGGATGACATCGGTAACCGTCGTAGCGCGGTCGCTGCGCGGCTTCAGATTGATCAGGTAGCGGCCGCTGTTCAATGTGACGTTGTTGCCATCGACGCCGATGAAGGACGACAGACTCAAGACATCGGGGTCTTTGAGGATCGCCGCGGCAAGTGCTTGCTGGCGCTTCGCCATGGCGCCGTAGGAAATCGACTCGGTCGCCTCCGAAACACCCTGAATCAAACCCGTGTCCTGGTCCGGAAAGAAGCCCTTGGGAATGAGCACATAGAGGAGGGCGGTGAGCACCAGGGTCCCGAGCGCGACCCACAGCGTCAATCTTTGATGATCGAGCACCCAGGTGAGCCTCTGCCCATACCAGTCAACCACGGCCGTAAACCACTTTCCCGATTCCGTCTGCGAGGGCTCGTTCTGCGGCCGATGCTTCAAGAGCTTCGCGCACATCATGGGCACCAACGTCAGCGAGACGACGGCGGAGATCAAAATCGTCACCGCCAGCGTGACGGCGAATTCGCGAAACAACCGGCCGACAACGTCCTGCATGAACAGCAGCGGAATCAAGACGGCGATGAGCGACACGGTGAGTGAAATGATGGTGAAGCCGATTTGCCCCGCGCCTTTGAGGGCCGCTTCGAGCGGCGATTCGCCCGCTTCGATGTAGCGCGAAATATTTTCGATCATGACGATGGCATCGTCGACGACGAAGCCCGTCGCAATGGTCAAGGCCATCAGCGATAGATTGTTGAGGCTGAAATTGGCGAGATACATCACCGCGAATGTCCCGATGAGGGACAGCGGGACAGACAGGCTCGGAATGATGGTCGCCGGAATGTTTCGCAGAAACAGCCAGATCACCAACACCACCAACACCACCGCCAACACCAGCTCGAACTCCACGTCCTTCACCGAGGCCCGGATGGTGGTGGTGCGATCCGTGAGCAGCGCGAC
>DASQPK010000037.1:0-13384 GCA_035643995.1 Steroidobacteraceae bacterium
TCGACTTTGCGAAGTTTCAGCGCTTGATAGAATTGTTCAGCCTCGCTCGAGGGCGTGCGGTAGTCCGCCTCGCCCGTCATCAACATGGTCGGCGTCTTCACGTTGCCGACATAGGCGAGCGGCGATCGCTTCCAATAGGCCTGCATATCCTCCCAGGGAAACTCGCCGAACCAGTAGCGATAGAAGTAGTTGTTCATATCGCCGGTGAGCACGAAACTGGTCCAATTGATCACGGGCTTGACGACCACGGCAGCTCGAAAGCGATCCGTGTGCCCGACGATCCACGCCGTGAGCACACCGCCGCCGCTGCCGCCGGTGACGAACAAGCGTTGGGTGTCGACGTAGCCACGCCCTAGCACTGCATCGACGCCCGACATCAGGTCATCGTAGTCCTTGTTCGGATAGTCATGATGAATGAGATTGGCGAATTCCTCGCCATAGCCCGTGCTGCCGCGCGGATTCATGTACAGCACGACGTAACCCGCCGAGGCGTATAGCTGGATTTCCGCGGCAAAGCTCGGTGCATACATGGCGAATGGGCCGCCGTGAATTTCCAGGACGAAGGGATATTTCTTCGCAGGATCAAAGCCGGGGGGCTTGACGATCCAGCCCTGCATGCGCCGGTGATCGGCGGAGGAGTCGAAGGTAATTTCCTCGAGCGCACCGATGCTGCGCTGGCCCAGCAGATTGTCGCTCAAGGGCTTCAGCGCCGTGATATCGCGCATCGATGTGCCGGTGGCCAGCACCGCAGGAGCCGTCGCGCTGGCCTTGGTGAAGGCGAAGCGGCCGTTCGGAGAGATCGAAAACGAACCGCCCGAGTAGGGCCGCGAAACGTCGTTGCCTCCCACCCCATCGGCCAGGACGCGCATCTTGCCCAGAAGATCGATGGCGGCAATCTTGGTCGAGCCGTGGTCGTCATACTGGAAAACCAATTGTTTGCTGTCACCCAGCCATCTCGGAGACGCCGCATCGCGGTCGAGCGAAGCGGTGAGTGAGTGCGAATGACTGCCGTCGCTGTCCATGACATAGAGCTGCGTCGCCTGATAGCCTAGTTGCCTGTCATCGAAGCCGAGGTAGGCGATGTGCTTGCCGTCCGGCGAGGGCACGGGATGACGGTCCGGACCGCGCCGATCGGTCAGCGCGTGCATGGAGCCGTCCGCCAGGTCGACGCGGTAAATCTCGCTGTCCAGGGGATCGTAATCGGCATCGGCGCGGCGATTTGCGCCGACCAGGACGCCGCTGCCATCGGCCGTGAAGGCCGGCGGACTTTGATGGTCGAAGTCGCCCCGCGTCAATTGGCGTGCAGCGCCGCCGTCCGCGGAGACGATAAAGACCTGGCTGAATGAGCTCGGCAGATACCCCTCGCCGTCAGCGCGGAAAACCATCCTGTCGATCAGCTTCGGCGGATCTGCCCACTTGGCGTTTTTGGGCGCCTCCGGCAATTCCACCTTCAGCGGCTTGCGCTCCTGCGCCACGGCCATGGTGAAGGCGAGCCACTTGCCATCGGGAGACCATGCCAGACCGCCGGGTGAATCGGTGAAGTTGCTGATCGGCGCGTTGACGCCGCCGGCGAGCCAATACATGAACAGCTGCGCTGAGCCATCCGCGGCGCGTCCGATGTAGGCGATGCGCGTGCCGTCCGGCGACCAGCGCGGTGAGCCGCTGGTCGGCGCACTGGACAGCGGGCGCTCATTCCTGCCGTCGACCCCGACCAGCCAGACGCTGCCGCGGGCCCGATCGGTTTTGATGTCATAACCCATACGCACATAGGCGATGCTGCGCCCGTCGGGCGAAACTTGCGGATCGGCCGCCCATTGCAGATCGAACACGTCGAGCGGCTTCAATGCCGGTTTTTGCGACTGCGCCAGAACCGGCGCGCTCACGCTGAGAATGAGAATCGTCGCGGCGCAAATTCGCCTCACCGAAATCTGCCTCAGTGAAGATCGCCTCACCGAAATTCGTTCAAGCATTGTTGATCTCATTGCCGGCAGCCCAGCAGTAACGTTGATGTTCATTCACGATTCCCACGGCCTGCATGAAGGCGTAACAAATGGTTGATCCGACGAATTTAAAGCCTTCTTGTTTAAGAGCCTTGCTCATCGCATCGCTGTGCGGGGTCGATTGCGCAATGTCGCCGAGATAGAGGGGCCTGCGGCGCAACACCTTGCCGTCCGTAAACTGCCAGATGTAGTCGCTGAAAGATCCCGCAGAGGAGCGGATCTTGAGGTAGGCAGCGGCGTTCGCGATGAATGCTTCCACTTTGAGGCGATTTCTGATGATGCCCGGATCTTGCAGCAGGCGCCGGCGTTTCGCGGCGTTGTAGCGAACCATTTTCTCGGCGTCAAAATGGTCGAACGCCTGCCGGTATGTCTCGCGCTTGCGCAGCACGGTGATCCAGCTCAAGCCCGCCTGCGCTCCTTCCAAACACAGCATCTCGAACAACGGTTGGTCCGCGCGCAGCGGCACGCCCCACTCGGTGTCGTGATAGGCAACGTACACGGGGTCCTGCGGACACCAAGCGCAGCGCCGCTTGCCGTCGGCATGGCGCTGCGCTTTCAGTTTCGTTCGATCGGTCGCCACGGATCGCGATCAATGCGATTTGGCTGCTATGACCTCGATTTCGACCAGCGCTCCGGGAGCGGCGAGGGCGGCGACTTGCACGGCGAGAATGAGCTTGCGCCCCTGGATCATGCTGAACATCGCATCCCCTGATGATTTAACCGTGCAATCGCACGGCGTGACGGACCTTATAAACCAATTCAATGCAATCAACGCCGCGAGTGCGGCGCGCGGTGCTGCGTATTTCGTGCATGAGCTTGAGCAGCACACGGGTGCTTAAGTCCGCCGTCAAACTCCACCGGGGGTCGACCCCGAGATGCAGCACTGCGAATCGTTCATGCGCGGATCGAACGAAAACCGCGACCCCCACGGGTCTGCCTTCATCAGAAATCGCGAACAGGGTTTGCACGCCGGCAATGTCGCCGACGCGGACGCGCAAGCCGCCGTCCTGCTCATAGATCTCCGGCACCCCGTAGGTGTCGATCGACTGTTGAATGCCCACTCGAACACGATGCTGGTTGACGTTGAAGAAAAGCAGCTGTTCCAGGGCTGATCGCTGCTCTGCAGCTAGCTTCGACGTAATGCCGATTGACGCGCCCAATGAACCCCCGAGCATCTTCGCCACTAAATGAGCGGCCAGTCACAGAACGGTGTTAACGCAGTGCAACAGAGGTTGTCTGCACCTCAAGACCCCGTATCGTATAGCGTCGCCCACGGAATGACACTAGCCGCCGCGGCCCCCAATATTGCTGCGCTGCAGTATCGCAAGCGGTCATTCCAAATCAGGTTTTGCATGCGAGGAAACAATTGGTGCTAGCTTCTGACGAAGATGGCGGCACGCTGGAGGCTCTGAAATTCAGCCTCGCGAGCGACATTGTCGAGCTGCTCGTCCTCACCACTGACGGGATTTTCCTACAGACCCTGCGCGACGCGGTCGGCGGAGCACGGCGCCTTTGGCATGTCCTGTCCGCCGACAAGGTCAGCGACCTCCTGGTCGCCGGCGAGGTCGGCATCGTGGTACTGGACGCGCAGGCACTGCATGAGGCGGCCGGCGTATTCGTCGCGCAGATCAAGCGCCAATTTCCCGATCTGGTGGTCGTTGCAGCCGGCCACCGCGACGACGAAACGTCGCTGGCGGGTTTGATCAGCGCGGGAGTGGTTTATCGCTTCATCCATAAACCAATGTCCCCGGCGCGGGCAAAATTGTTTGCAGAAGCCGCCATCAAGAGGTACGAGGACCAACGGCGCCGGGCCGCGGAAGTCCCGCGCCTTAGAGAAGCATCATCCTCGAGTCGCATTTGGCTGACCGGCGCGGTGGGGACGCTGGCGCTGGTCGTTGCCGTTGCGTGGATGGTGCAGCAAAGCGGCAGCGAAGATTCAACTGCTCCGCCGGCAGCCGAGGCGGCCAGGCCGGTTGCTTCGGAAGTCTCCGAGATGGCACGCGCCGCGGCCGCACTGGCCGCCAACAGGCTCACAGAGCCGCCCGGCGAGAATGCATTGGAACTCTATGTGGGCTTGCTGGCGCGCAATGCCGCTGACTCGAGCGCCCGGGCCGGGCTCTCCGAAGTCCACGAGCGGCTGCTGGCGCGTGCGGAAAATGCACTGCTCGAGGAGCGGTTGGATGAAGCGGCGGCGGCGATCGAAACGGCGCGCAAATCCGGCGTCGAAGGCGGCCGCATTGCTTTCTTGACGGCGCAGCTCGCGAAGTCGCGCGAACAGCTCAAAACCGCCCAGGCGCAGGTTCAGCAACTGGCCCGCGCACGCAGCGCGCCCAAGGCCGATGAGGATCGCGTAACGCCCTTGCTCAACCTCGCGGCCCAGCGCATCGCCGGCGGGTCGCTGCTCGAGCCGGACCGCGACAGCGCGCGCTTCTATGTACTGGAAGCACTGCGCGCCGATCCGCAAAGCACGGCGGCGCTGGACACGAAGCGCGCGCTGGCCTCACGCCTGCTCGAGGATGTACGCAGCGCCATCGATCGGCGAGAATTTGCGCACGCCGCGGCGTTGATCGACAGCGCCAATGGCATCGCCGTGCCCGCGAACATCGAGTCGGTGCAAGGCTTGCTCGCCGCCTCGCGCAAACAAGCCGATGTCGATGCCTGGGGACAGCTTTTGAAAAGCGCCAATGAGCGATTGCTCCAGGACCGGCTGATCGAACCGGCGAACGACAATGCCAAGTATTTTTATCTGACGCTCAAGCAGCTTGATCCAGGCAATGCCGCCCTCAGCTCGGTGCTGCAGGATCTTGGAACGCGTTTGGCAAGCAAAGCGCGGCGCGCGCTGATTCTCGGGCAAACCGACGCGGCGAAGAGCTGGCTGGACGAAGCGGGCGCTATCGGCTTCACCTCCGCGGAGGTCAGCTCGGCGCAGCACGATGTCGATGCGGCGCTCGCCAAACAGAACTTCATGACGAATTTGATCCCGGCCAATCAACTCACGCTGCTGAAGTCGGTACAGCCAGCCTATCCTGTGAAGGCTCAGGGCAAGAAGCTGGAAGGCTGGGTCGACGTGGAGTTCACCGTGTCGGAGGCTGGAAAAGTGAAGGAGGTTGCGGTACGCGCGGCCAGCATTCCTGGCGTCTTCGAAGATGCCGCGGTCAAGGCCGTGTCGCAATGGCGCTATCAGCCGATTTTGCGCGATGCCAGGCCTGTGCCGGTGCGCACTCAAATCCGGGTTCGCTTCGTCCTCTCTTAGCGACTAACGATTTAAAGATCCGACCGGATTGTCTCTCTCGCGGCGTTTGCGTTCCGCGACTTCTTCGCGATCTACGCAGATGTTGATGGGGGCCTTGATGCCGATGCGAACCTGGGCGCCATTGACCGCCATGACGGTCACTTCCACATCTTCACCAATCCGTAACGATTCACCGGCGCGCCGGGTAAGAATGAGCATGGCGCATTTATACACGCGGTCAAATTTTTTCCTGTGGGCAATACTTTTAATCCGCTGTAGGACTGCACCGACGCGCCCACGGCCCAAGGAGTCGAATCGCGGCTAGCGTTTGGCGATGACCGGTTCAACCGTGGTTACCGGCACACCCCAGTTGCTGACCGTGGCCTCATAAAAGGCCAGCTCTTGCAGCAAATCCTCCAATCGCTGTGCCTTGCCCATGGCGAAACCCTGGCCGTAATCCACGCCGAGATCCGCCATGCGCACGCGCAACACATCGGTCTCGACGTATTCCGCAATCGTTTCCATGCACATGACCTTGGCCAGCTGTGCGATGGCCTTGATCATGGATTCGGAACGCGCATTGGTAACCGCATCGCGCACGAAGCTGCCGTCGATCTTGATGTAATTGACCGACAAATCCTTCAAGTAAGCCAGCGAACTGACGCCCGTGCCAAAATCATCGAGCGCGAACTGGCAGCCCAGCTCTTGCAGCGTGCGCATGAAAACCTGCGCCTTGGCGAGATTGCCGATGGTCGCCGTTTCGGTCAATTCGAAGCAGAGTACGGCGGGCGGCACGCCGCTCGACTTCAGTTGATCGATCACGAACCCTAGGAACGATTCGTCCTGGAGCGATTGGCCGGAAAGATTGATGGCGAATCGCGCGAATTCTTCGCCCACGGCGGTGTGTTTTCCGAGCAGCTCGCAGGCGCGGCGTACCACCCAGCGATCGATCGTCGGCATGAGCTGATAGCGTTCCGCCGAGGAGAGAAACTTGCCCGGAGGAATTATTTCGCCGCGCTCGCCGAGCATCCGGATCAGCAGCTCGAACCGCGGCCGACCGTAGTTGCCGCGCAGCGGCAGGATGGGCTGGGCATCGAGCCGGAATCCGTCGCTGTCCAGCGCCTCTCGCAGCTGGCCGATCACCATGATATCGGTGTGCCGCCGGATGATGCTTTGGTCTGAATCCTGAAACATTTCCACGCGATTGCGGCCGCGGTCCTTCGCTGCCTTGCAGGCGATTTCCGCCGTGGCCAATGCGTGCGCGAGCGGATTGTCGGAACGGCCGATCGGCGCCACCCCCAAACACACCGACACCTCGAATGAGCCTTGTCCGGCGCGGGGCACGATCTTTTCGGCGGCGGCGCGAATCTGCTCGGCGATGACCGCAGCCGATTCCATGCTGGAGTTCGGGATGAGCGCCGCGAGCCGATCGCCGGAAATACGCGCGGACAGCGCTTGCGCCGGAAGCGTCTTGGCCATGCGGTCCGCCACGCTGATGATGACATCATCGCCGACATGCATGCCGAAGGTTTCGTTGATGACATGCAGCCGGTCGATATCGAGATACAGAATGATGTGCGAATCCGCGGTACCGGCCGATAGCAGCAAGCCGCCGGCATGCCGCTCGAAAGCCTGTCGGGTCATGAGTCCGGTGCTGGTGTCGTATTGCGCCTGGATGATGTTCGTCGATCGCTTCGCCAGCATCTCCGCCACGCGGGTTTGCTGCGAGTCGAAATTCGGCGCGCTCGGCGGATTGAACAGCGCGAGCACGCCCATGACGCGGCCGGAAGTGTGCCGTATCGGGCAGGCCAATATCTTGTACGGCGCGGCCACGTCGGTCGCGACCTTGGAAATGTGATTGATGACGATGGTGCGCTGTTGCATCTGCATCCACGCCGTCAAATGGTGTTGCGCCCGGTGCAGCGCTTCGGTAGACATCGGCGTGCCGCTGCGGGTCATGGACACGGAGACGTTTTTATCCGGCACCCACAGCGCCGCCAGCGCACAGCCCATGCGATCGAGCCCGGTCTTCAGTATCTGTGAAAATTCGTCCGCATCGCTCCCCACGGCCTGATTGGAGGAAATCTCCATCATGAGCTCAAGATCGCGCTCTTTGACGTTCAGATCTCGTTCACTGGAACCCAATTTTGCGCGCAGTGCCAGTTCGCGGCGCAGGCATTCGAGGGCCGGCTGAACCAGCTGGCGCACGCTCTGCAGTGGACGCGGCTCGATTTTCGTTCCCGCGAGGCGAACCACCAGGCTGACTATACCCAACAATTCGATGCGCTCGCCGCGTATGGCGAAGGAGTAGACGACTCGATCCGCATCCAGGGTTCTGGCGACGCCCGGAAATTCCCCGCGGTCCGACAGGGCATTCGCGATCGCATCGTTGATGACTTCGGGTTCGTCGCTCAAGTCCCAGTCGTCCGAGGCCCAGACGAGGTTGGAATATCCGTCGTGCACCACCACGCCGCGCAAACTCGGCATGAGCATCCGCAACAAGCGGCCGTAGGGGTCGAATGACGCGTCCGCTGCGGGAATTTCGACGGCGCTAGACTTGATATCCAGACTGAGGCCTGCTCGGGGATTGCTTGAGTTCGAAGTCACGGATCAATGTGCGGCAAACCCTGACCAGCAGCTTTGACGAGCGTCGCAGTTCAACGCAAGAATTTGGGGGATCGCGGTGCGGTTGGCCGTAAAAATGCTTGAAAATTAACAATATGTACCACTTCCTGTGATGCATATCGCGGTTCGCCTCAAGACCTTAGGTTAGCCCCTCCCCGAGGGCCTCAAAACCCTCAGCAGGAAGCGGCCGCCGGGAATGCGCACCAAACGGAATACCCTGCGCCAAAAGCGCCGCGCATCAGCGTCGATACCGGCCAGGGGCAGGCTCTCGTACAGATGCCCCAGCGGCTCATGAACGATCGCACTCGCGGCTTCCACGGTTGCCACTCGATCGCCGGACATGAAGGTGAGTAACACTTTGGCGGCATGCCATTCAATACCGAGATCGACAATGGGCGTCTTGCCGAAAGCCCGCGCAGCGCCATGTTCCGCGTCCCGCAAGAATACCTGCATATCGTGCGGTGCTGCGCGGGTCAGCTGCCATGCGCCATTCCCTAGATCCTGCGCCATGAACGCACCGGAAAAATTGCGTCGCAACTTTGGGCTCATTACTGCATCCTACCCGCGATTCGACTGTTAGCACGCAAGGATTCTGCCATTGGATGAGCCGATAAAATTACTTCCCGGACAGGCCTTCAGCAAGAGCGGCAGGCCGCGCCTCGACTACTGGGCCGTGGCCACGTTGGCGTTTCCCTTCATGGTCAACAGTGCCGTGCAGGCCGCGCTGAATGCCACCGATACCTGGTTCATCGGCCGCGTATCGCCCGCTGCCACGGCGGCGATTGGCGCGGTGTACTGGCCGGTACTGGTGTTTGTGCTGCTGTTCGGCGGGGTCGGTTTGTCGGTGCAAACATTGGTGGCGCAGGCCTACGGCGGGCATCGCTATGTGCGGGCATCGCAAGCCACCTGGACGGCACTCTGGGCGTCGCTGTTCACGATCCCCCTGTTTACCTTGCTGGCCTTGACGGGCGCGCAGATTTTTGGCCCATTCGGACTGCCTCGCGACATCATGCAACTGGCGCTCACCTACTGGTATCCGCGCATGCAGGGTGCACCTCTTGGCGTCGCCTTGTGGGCGGTGTTGGGATTCTTCAACGGTATCGGCCGTCCGACGATCACGTTGCGAATCGCGGTCGGCGTGGCGCTGATCAACGCGCTGTTCAACCAACTGTTCATGTTCAATTTCGGCATGGGAGTCGCCGGCTCGGCCTGGGCAACCAATGCCGCGCAACTGGCCGGCGTTGCGGCGGCACTCATCTGGTTCCTGGGGCCCGCGACACGCAAGCAGTATCGATCGCACCTCACCATGCGGTTTCACGGCCGGACTCTGTGGCACCAGCTTCAATTGGGATTTCCGATGGGATTGCTCATCGCAGCGGATATTCTCGGGTTCGCCCTGTTCCAATTGATGCAGGTGCGCCTGGGCACCGTCGATGGTGCGTCGACTCAAATCGTCATGATGCTCACGTCGTTCTGCTATATGCCGGCGGTGGGCATCGCCATGGCCGGCACCACTCTGGTCGGGCAAGCCATCGGGGCACGGCACCGCAGTTGGGCCTTCAAGGTCGGTAACGGCATCATCTTGATTGCGGTGCTGTACATGGGTGCGATCGGCCTGTTGCTGGCCGCCTTGGGACCGTGGGTGTTGCCGTTCTTTACCAACTCTGCCGATCCGCAAGCCGCGGCCGTGGTGCGGCGCGGCTGCGGTTTGCTGTGGATTGCCGCGGGATATCAATTGTTCGATGGGCTCAATATCAGCAGCAGTGCGATATTGCGCGGCGCCGGCGACGTGCGGCTCCCGGCGCTGATGGTTCTTGGGCTTTCGTGGCTGATTTTCGTTCCGCTCGCGCACAGCCTGTCATTCGCGCCGGGCCAAGGCTGGGTGGATTGGCTGCCGCAATATGGGTTGGGGGCTGTGGGCGGCTGGTTTGCGGCTTTGGTCTACATCTTTTTCTTGGGGTGGATGCTATTTTTTCGCTGGCGCTCGCGCGCTTGGGCTGGCATCGCGCTGCCCCTTAATTGATGAACCCGATCATGCTCGCTCTGCATCGCATCGCTCTGCATCGCATCGCTCTCGCTTGCATTTGCTCTACCGCGCTACCCTTAGGTTCGATCGCCGCGGTGCCTGCCGGCATCACGCAAGCGATAGCGGCCCAACGCCTGCCCGCAAGCGCGGTCAGCTTCGTCATCCTCGAGGCCGACTCGGGTCATGTCGTGATGACTCAGAATGCCGACACGCCGCGGAGTCCTGCATCCACGATCAAGACCGTGACAACGTTTGCGGCGCTCGACATGTTGGGACCCGCCTTCGTCTGGCAAACCCGCGCGTGGACTCACGACGGCGATTTGTTTCTGCAGGGCGGCGGCGATCCGTACATGACGATGGAGCGGTGGTGGAGCTTTGTACAGGGCTTGCGCGCGGAGGGCCTGAAGTCGATTCGCGGCGACATCGTCATCGACGACACCGCCTTCTCCGTGGGCAGTGAGGATCCGGGCGCCTTCGATGGGCGGCCGAATCGCTCGTACAACGTCTTGCCCGATGCGCTCATGGTGAATTTCCAGTCGATCGACTTCAAGCTCATCGCCGATGCCGACAGCCGCAAAGTACAGGTCATCGCGAACCCAACTCCCGTCAATCTCGATGTGGAGAATCACATCCGCTTTGCGCCGGGACGTTGCAGCGGTTCCGCGGGCCGGGTGGATTTTCAGGTGGCCTCCGCCCGATGGGACCGGGTGGTGTTTTCCGGCGCGCTGTCGCCGCATTGCGCCGCGCGCAGCTTTGCTCGCGTGCTGCTCAAGCCGGCCACCTATGCCTTCGGCACCTTTGTCGAGTTGTGGCGCGAATCCGGCGGCGAATTCACCGGCAAGTTGCGCCTCGAACCCACGCCGCCCGACGCCAAGCCTCTTTTAAGCTTCGATTCCTTGAGTTTGGGCGAAATCGTGCGCCTCACCAACAAGCACAGCAGTAATCTGATGGCGCGGCATCTACTCCTGACGCTGGGCAAGGAGCGTTTCGGCAATCCGGCGACGGTGGAGAAAGGCGCTGCAGCCATCGCCGATTGGGGGCACGAGAGAGGATTCGATCTGGCCGGCGTGGACATCGACAACGGCTCCGGCCTGTCTCGCAGTACGCATATCTCGGTGCTGCAGATGGCGAATATCCTCAATGCCGCGTATCAGAGCCGATTCGCGCCGGAATACCTGGCATCCTTTCCCCTGGCGGGGATGGACGGCACCCTGCGAGCGCGAATGAAAAGCAGCCCGGCAGGCTCAGTGCGCCTGAAGACCGGACACCTCGACAGCGTCAGCGGTGTGGCCGGGTATGTCACCAACTCCGCCGGCAAAACCTACATCCTGGTTTCCTTGGTCAATCACGTTCGCGCGGACTTCGGGGCGGCCGAGCCCGTGCATGCGGCTCTCGTGGCATGGATACTGGGCAATCTTTAGCGTCGCGCGCGCTCCATTTCCCAGAGTATTGCAGTGACGTTCTTGCGCACCCAAATGCCGAAGCCGACATAGCGAAAGGACTTGTTCAGCCGCCGCCGGTACCACGCGCCGCTGCGCAAATGCACCGCGCGATCCGTGCGGCTGCGATCGCAATTCTCACGCCAGTCTTCCGTGGTCAACGCCGACACATACAGGGCGGCGCGGGTCAGCTTGCTGAAATTGTGGATGGCGCGCGCGGCGTGCGCGTCCGGCAAATATTGTAGTACGTCGTAGCAGACCACCAGGTCGAAAGGCAGGCGCGGCGCGAAGTCGATGATGGAGCCCTGTATCCAGCCGAAGCGGGTGCAGAGATAGTGACTCGCCTCCAGACCCACATAGCGCGCGCGGGGCAGGAACTCCTTGAAGGGCTTGCGCAACAGACCTATGCCGCAACCTGCATCCAGAATGCTTCGAATGGGAATCTGGCACTGCCTCAAAGAGGCGGCAATCAGCGCCGCGCGACTGCGCATTTCCGCTGCCGTGACAACCCGGGTCGAGGCGTTCAAATAGAATTTTCGGAAGTAAGCGACGTTGAAATGGTTCGCAAGGCTGGCGGCATGTACCGTAACAGGCTTTTTCAGCCTCCGCTTTTTCAGCTTCCGCTTTTTCAGCTTCCGATGTACCGAGGTTTCACCCATGCTTGAGAGGATCCTGAGCGCGGCCAGGTTGCGCGCGCCATGATAGTGGTCCCACTGATTCTCTGCTTGCCGGGCTTTCTGTTGGCTGATTCGCCGGAGCGATTTCCCATCGCTAGCCGAATTTGGCCTTCATCCGTTCGGATAGCTTCGACAGGTTTATTACCACGCGCTCGTGAGTGCCGACTCCAATCTCCTCGTCGCCGTCGGTCGCACGAATTGAAAACTCGATGCGCCGCCCGTCAACGTTGATCACTTTCGCTTCGCCGCTGACGCGTCGGCCGGCCGGCGTCGCCGCCAGATGGCGCACGTCGACGCGAGTGCCTAACGCGCTTTCGCCGGCGTCGAGATATGGCTTGATCGCGTTGAGCGCTGCGTTCTCCATGACCATGATCATGACCGGCGTCGCCAGAACCGGAGGCAATGTCACATCCTTGAAACGGCTGGCGAGATGGTCGGGCATGACGACCAGACTGAATGAACCCGTGGATCCGACCGGTATCGATTGCATCGCCTTTATCCCTTATATTTCGCTGGGCAACTGAAAGGACTTGGCCACCTTCTTCGCAATAAAGTGCTGACGTGTCGCGCCATGAACGATCTCGAACACTTGCGAATTGAGCTTGGTTATTTCGTAGGCATCATAGTTGTCGACGCCGATTTTGACTGATAACCGTCTCGCTGGCCACGTGTTAGGTGGAAGCTGGGGTTAGCCCATAACGAACCACGGCATCGCTGATAGGGACCGGCGCGGTCCGCAAGGGCTTCATCTCCGGTGCCTCGTCTTGCGGGCTATGCCGCGGTGAGCGCACTCAATGAGACGTAATATCCGTCCGGATCTCGAAGTGAGAACTCCTGCGTTCCGGTGCTCGGGTTCACGTGCGGCTCCTCGTCGAGTCGGGACACAAGAGCGCGGGCTCTCTGCAGTGCCGTGTCGAAGTCATCGACACGGAAAAACAAGAGTAGTCCGTTTCCGGGTAGCGCCTTGTCGGGGCTCATCAAGGACGGATGCTCGTGCGAGCCCCACTGGTGGAGACACAGCAACACGGTTCCATCCGAGTCGCAGATCTGACCCCAGTAGTCATGACCCGGAGCCGTTTCGGGCTGCCCAAAGAGCGACTGGTACCATTTGAAGCTGACCGGAACGCTTCGCACGCCGATGATTGTCCATGTACGCTTCATTGTGTATCCGTCGTAGCCCTAACTGACTACCTTGGGTTTGCGATCACTGTCGTCCTAAGGTCGCGCAATGTTACCTGACGTATCGTGTGAATGCGGCGATTGCCGGTCGTCGTGCATCGGCCAAATGATTGGGTTGGACGCCGCGAAGAACGCCGGCATGACTTTGTTAGCCTAACCGGATCGACCCCCGCATGTCGCCGGATACCGACACGGTCATCTGGTTA
>DASQPK010000038.1:0-23536 GCA_035643995.1 Steroidobacteraceae bacterium
CAACGCGATGCCGTCGGCGAAATCATGCTCGAAGCGGATGGTGCCGATATTGGTGTTGGTGCGGGTGCGATCGTAGTTGGCCAGCGAGTAGTAGTTGCTGCGCTCGACATGCGCGGGTACGCCGTCGATGAACGGAATGCCGTAGTCAGGAAGATTGTTTTCTTCTTGCCGGTAGTAGCTGAAGGTCAGGCGGGTCGGCGTATCTACTCCTACGCTCAACGTCGGCGCCACACCATAGCGGTGGTAGTGAACTTGATCGCGCTCCACGACGCCGTTGCTTTGGTCCATCACCGTGATACGCGCCGCCGCCGTTGCGCTCAAGGGCAGATTGACATCGCCGGTGCCGCGCCAGTAATCGATCTGGCCGCCCGATGCGGTGAAGGCCGCAAGCGGCGTGAGCATCGGTTGCTTGCTGACGCTGTTGATGACGCCGGAGGTCGAGCCGCGGCCGAACAGTGCCGAGGCGGGACCCAAGAGCACGGCAATCGAATCGGTATTGAAAGTGTCGCGCTGATACTGGCCGATGTCGCGCACACCGTCCAAAAAGAAACTGTCGGGAATCGACAGCCCGCGCAAGTTCACCGAATCGCCGTGAGAGCCGCCCTCACCCGCGTTCAAGGTGATGCCCGGAACGTTGCGCAAGGCGTCTTGAACCAAAGCGAGGTTCTGCTCCGCCAGCGCCTTTTTGTCCACGGTGTCCGCGGACTGAGAAATGTCCTGGGCGGTGTGGATGGCGGTGCCCGTGACCTCGATGCTTTGCAGCCTGTCCTCATCGACGGGGCCAGCACTCTCCGCATGGGCGTGGGCGGAAACCAATGCAGTGATGGCGGCGCCCGCGCTGAAGCGGCTGGTGGTTGCCGCGATCAGGTTCGCGGCCTGTGTCCTCGCGGCCGGTGTCGCGGCGGCGCCTGAGGCGCCAGTCGACGAGGTGCGGAATTGAGGCATTTGGCAATCCCTAAACTGACTGTACTTAATGCTAACACGAATCATTATTATTTACATTGCAGTTAAATTGCGCATTAGCGACGGGGCATTCCGTGGATATCGGCCTACCGGGAGGCCAATCGGGCGATTTAGGACTGCTTGCGCAGGCCGGCTGGAATCAGCACGACCCCTAAGATCTCGAAGACGCCATAGGCAATGAGGGCCATGAGGGCCGCGGGAATGGCGCCGGTCAGGATGGTGGGCACATCATTCAACGACAGTCCGGACACGATGGGGGCGCCATAGCCCCCTGCTCCCACCAAGGCCGCGAGCGTCGCGGTGCCGATACTGACGATGGTGGCGTTCTTGATGCCGGCGAGCACCGTCGGGCTCGCCAACGGCAACACGATGCGCAACAGAATCTGCCGGCCCGTCAAACCAAACGCGCGCGCGTTTTCCACATGCTTCGGGTCAACGGTGCGCACGCCGGTGAAGGTATTGAGCACCACCGGCAACAAGCTGTACATGCACAGCGCCGCCAGCGCCGGTTTCATGCCGACGCCGAACAGCGGAATCAGAAAACACAGCAGCGCCAGCGAGGGCACGGTTTGAATCAGTGCGCTGAAGACCAGGATGGCTTGCCCCGCCGCGTGAAAGCGAACGGCAACCAACCCTAACGGGATGCCGACGAGAACGGAAAACAGCAGCGCGATGCCCACCAACCATAGATGCTCGCGCGTGCGCTGCAGAATATTGCTTTTCAGGCTTTGCGGCCGCGGCGCCTCGGCACCCAAGTGCTGCGCGGCAATTTTCGCGAAGCTCAGGTGCTGAATGTCGGCCTGTGCGTTCATGTCGATCATGGCCTGCTCGCCGATCGAACCTTGCAGATTGAGCAGCGCCTGCCATTCGAGCGGATGTTTCTCGGTAAAGGTTTTGCGTGCCACCCAGACCGCTTGGTACACCGGGAAATAGCCGCGATCGTCCTTGAGCACCCGCAAGCGCGACTTCTCGATCTTGGCATCGGTGGAATACAGGTCGATCAAGTCGACCGCGCCGTCATCGATCGCCTGGTAGGTGAGGCTGTGCTCCATGCGATTCACCTTTTGGGGCGCGAAGTGCAGATGATAGGCCGCAGCCATCCCCTGAAACCCGTCCTTGCGATCCATGAATTCGTAGCTGAATGCGGCACGAACTTGAGTCTCGGCGCCGGCTAAATCGCTGATGGCATGCAGATGGTGCTGCTCGGCGAAGGACTCCTTGACGGCCAGCGCATAGGTGTCATCGAATCCCAGCGGCCCGGACATCACCAGATCCATCGCGAGCAATGCCTGCTGAATGTCCTCGATGGATTTCAAGTCCGGGCGCTTGAGGATGGCTTCCGCGAGCGTGCCGGTGTAGTCCGAATACAGATCGATCCCTCCGCTTTTCAGGGCCTCGAACAATATGCCGGTGCTGCCCATGCCGAGTTTTCGTGTCACCGGCACGGTGGATGCGGACTCGATGGTCTGTGCGGCGATCTCGCCGAGCACATAGCCTTCGGTAAATGCCTTTGAACCGACGACGATGGCATCGGCGGCAAGGACTCCCGCGGGCAGAAGGCCGAACATTGCCGCGACACAACCGGCCAGCAGCGCGCTCTTCATGCGATCTCCGCCGCGTCCGGCAAGGTGCGCTGCGCATTGATGAACTGCGTCACGAAGGGATCGGCGGGATGCAGCAGCAATTCCCGATAGGCGCCGCTTTGCACGACCTTGCCCTCGTGCAGCAGCGTGATCGTTTCGGCCAGATAGACGGCCTCCCCCAGATCATGAGTCACCAGGAGCACGGTCTTGCCCAAGCGTTGAAAAATGGACTTCAGTTCCCGCTGCAGGCTGCGCCGGATCACGGGATCCAGCGCCGCCATCGGTTCATCGAGCAACATCACGTCAGGATCCATCATCGCGGCGCGCATGATGGCGACGCGCTGTTGCTGGCCGCCGCTCATTTCAAACGGAAAACTGTCCAAGACCGCCGGATCCAGATCGACCAGCTTGCGCAATTCCTCGACCCGCTGCGCGATCCTTTGCGCCCCCCAACCCCGCAGCTTCGCAATCAACGACACATTGCGAAAACCCGTGATATGCGGGAAGAGACCGCCATCCTGGGGTACGTAGCCGATTCGATCGGCCCATTGAACCGGTGTGAATGACAGCAACGCATGATCATCGATCTTCACATAGCCCTTATCGAAGGGAATCAGTCCCAAGGTGATCCGCAGCAGCGTGGTTTTCCCCGAGCCGCTCGATCCAATCAAGGCATGCGTGGCGCCTTGCGGAACCGTGAGGTTCACATCGGACAGCACCGGCTTGCCCTCAAAGCTCTTGTCGATGTGTTGCAGTTTCAGCATGTGAACACGCAGTCTACGGCTGTCCCGCCGGCAGCTGCGGCGAGGTGAGGAATGCGATGCGCGGTCCGCTTTGATTTCGCTCAGGTGGCAAGAAACACCTCCGCCGGTTGCGTGATTGCTGCGTACGGCTATAGGATTCTAAGCGCTTTCATCGCAAGCTTTCAGGGGAACGTCATGGATTTAGGCATTCGCGGGCGGACCGCCATCGTGTGCGCATCGAGCCAGGGTCTGGGAAAAGGCTGTGCGCAAGCGCTTGCCGAAGCCGGCGTCGCGCTGGTGATCAACGGACGCAATCCATCGCTGCTGGAGCAAGCCGCCCGGGAGATTCGTCAAGCCTGGGGCGTTGCGGTGACGCCGGTCATCGCCGATGTGTCCACCGCCGAAGGCCAGGCGGCACTGCTGCATGCATGTCCTGCCCCCGATATCCTCATCAACAACAACGCCGGACCGCCGGTGCGCAATTTTCGCGAGCTGGACCGCAAGGCCATGCTCGACGGAGTCACTTCGAACATGGTGACGCCCATCGAACTCATTCAAAAGGTCATCGATTCCATGTCGACGCGCGGCTTCGGGCGGATCGTCAATATCACCTCGCAAAGCGTTAAAATGCCCATCGCCGGGCTCGACCTGTCGAGCGGCGCCCGCGCCGGTCTCACCGCGTTCGTGGCAGGCGTCGCGCGCGGCGTCGCCGACAAGAACGTGACCATCAATAACCTATTGCCGGGGAATTTCGACACCGCGCGCCTGCGCAACAACCTGAGTTTGGCCGCCAAGCGGAATCAAATGAGCGATGCCGAGGCCGCAGTGCGCGCCATGGCGGCCATCCCTGCGAAACGCTTCGGCACGCCGGCGGAATTCGGCCAGACCTGCGCATTTCTCTGCAGCGTGCATGCCGGATTTATCACCGGTCAGAACATCTTGTTGGATGGCGGCGCATATCCTGCCGCGTTTTAGAGCGCCGCGCCGAACTCGCGCATGCGCGATTGCAGGTCTTTGCGAAATCGCCGGCTCAGGCGCAATTTCTGGCCGCTGTCGAGGATCACCTCGTGTTCTCCCGCTGCGTCGACTTTCAGGGCACTGACCTTGCGCAGATTGACGATGGTCGAACGATGAATGCGGCAAAAGATGCGCGGATCCAGCTCCCGCTCCAATTCAGCCATGCTCTTGCGCAGCAAATGCGATTTTGTACCCACGTGCAGACACACATAGTAGTCCGCCGCTTCCACCCAATCGATGTCCGGAATCTGAACGTACGCGACCCTCCCGGCGCTGCGCACCTCGAGGCGCGGCGTTTCCGCCGGCGCCGCATCTTTGGCGGCGAGGTTTTGCCTGGCGCGCTGCATCGCCAAATGAAAGCGCGCATCGTCGAAAGGCTTCAATAAATAGTCGAGCGCGCCGGCGTCGAAGGCGCGCAGCGCATACTCGTCATAGGCGGTCACGAACACGATGACGGGCAGCGAGCCATCGCCCTTGAGGATCTCGAGGACGTCAAATCCACCGCACTCCGGCATCTGGACATCGAGAAAAACCAAGTCCGGCCGAGTTGCTCGAATCTGCGCCACGGCTTCAGCGCCCGATCCGCATTCCTGTATCGACTCGATATCCTTATCCCGCTGCAGCAGCACCTTCAGATTGCTGCGCGCCAGGGGCTCGTCATCGACAACCAGCGCGCGAATCTTTTGCGGCGGCAAAGGCTCACACCTCGCAGTATGGCAATGCCAGGGAGACTTGAACGCCGGTGATTCCGTGGTTTTCCAGCCGCAGCTCAAAATCGCCGCCGTAGAGAAGCTTGAGGCGCGTGCGCAAATTCGACAGTCCGATGCCGTCTTTGACCGCACACCCGTCTCTGTCCAGCAGCGGACCGTCGTTATAAACGGTCAGGCGAAGCATGCCGTCCGACCGCGACGCAGTGACGCGCACCTCCCCTCCCTGCGCTCGCTTGGCAATCCCATGCTTGATGGCATTCTCGGCCAAGGGCTGCAAGACCAGGCTCGGGATTCGCGCCTTGCGCAGCTCCGCGGGGACTTGCAAGTCCAAGGCAAGGCGCCCCGCAAAGCGCGCTTCTTGAATCTGCAGGTACTTTTCGAGGAATTCCACTTCCTGCGCAAGCGGCACCCGAGCCTCATGGGAACTGCCCGCGACCCGTCTTAAGAAATCGCTCAACGCCACGATCATGCTCACCGCGGCGTCGTTCTTGTTCTCGCGCACCAAGCCTGAAATGGAATTGAGCGTGTTGAAAATGAAATGCGGTTCGATCTGCCGCTGCAAGGCATTTAAACGGGCGTAGGAAAGCTGCTCGTTGAGAAGCGCCGTGTCGGTTTGTTGCGCGGCCGCCCTCGCCCTGGAATCGAGCACATACATGACCGCCAGAATGACGCCATATAGAATGAATGCCGCTACCAGACCGCCCAAGAACTTCAGCGGCCAGGTGACCAGGAACGGGTGCGTTTCAAAGTCGGGCTTCCAAGGCTGGAAAATCACTTGCAGCGCGGTTCCCCACGCAGAAACCACCAGGGCGATCGCGATGATGGCGCCGAGATGGATCAACCATGCTCGTACCGGCTTCCAGACCAGCGGGTACTTTCGGCCCAAATGAATCACGAGGGGCGTGGCCAAAGCCCAGGGCAGCCAGGCGAACGCCAAGCAGAAAAACAGCCTCAGCCACGCGTGATGCATCCCCTCGTGGCGCATCGCGAACACGTTCTGGGTGGCGTCCAAGATACCGACGCCGGCCCACAGCCCGGCGATCCAGAACCAGTTATACGATCTGCTGCTGTACGATCCGCCATTCATTGTCGTTGCCATACTGCTGCGGATCGTACTCCACTTCAGTTTGCGCTTAAGACCGCTATGCAGCGAATCATCGGATGCGTGCAGCCAACGGACTGGCCGGAGAAAACCACGGCGGTCATACTGACGCCATGAAAACCAAAAGCATTGCGCTGATCACTGCGTTGACTCTCGTCTGCTCAATTGCCTTGAGCGACTCCACCGGAACGCCGATACGCAGCCCGGTGTACACGGACGAGGGCCGCCTCACGCTGCCGGAAGACTATCGGGAGTGGGTGTACCTGAGCTCCGGATTCGACATGGCCTACAGCCCGATGGCCATGATGGGTCACCATATGTTCGACAATGTCTTTGTCGAGCCGGGCGCGTACAAGGCATTCCTGGCAACCGGCACATGGCCTGACAAGACCATGTTGGTGCTGGAAGTGCGTGGGGCGCAGGACAAGGGTTCGATCAACAAAACCGGCCACTATCAAGGCACCGAGGTCATGGGACGCGAAGTCCACGTCAAGGACACGGCGCATTTCCCGGAAAGCTGGGCATTCTTCGGATTTGACGGCACCAAGCCCGCGAAAATGACGCCGCGAACGGCCGATTGCTACAGCTGTCACCGCGATCACGCCGCCGTCGACAACACCTTCGTGCAGTTCTATCCGACTCTATTGCCCATCGCCACAGCCAAGGGCACGTTGTCGGCCGCGTACAAGGCGGACGAGGCAGCACGGAACTGACGCCGCACTCTAAAGAGCAAGCGGCGCTTGGAAGGCGCGCCGCCGATGTCGCTCAAGCTTGAGAAAGAAACGTCGTGAGCGGACCCCAGTAGTGGCTGTGCCATCCTTGCGCCAAGCTAGTTCCTTCGCCGTCAGGGAAGCCTCGATGGTCGAATAACAACTTGGTTTTTGTGCCCTCTTTCACGAACGAAAAGGCTGCAATCGAGAATGCTCCGGGCTTCCAGCTTCCCGCACGCCATGCCTGAACCAGGCGCTCATCCGGCAGGATCTCTAGGTTTCGACCCGTCACATAGCCACCGAAAAGCGTGAAGGTGCCGCCCACCTCAGCATTGATCGCCGTGGGTTTGGCGCCCGGAGCTTTCAGCAGAGCATCGCCATCGCTCAGGCGCGTAATTGCATCAAAGGATTTGCCGTTGGTAAGCGCGCCGTAGACGCGCTGCGGACTGGCGTTGAACAGGAGCTCCTGGTGGATCGCCTCCGACGCATGCGACAGCCCGTCTGTTATTGCCACGGCTACATTGTTGGAATTTGACGCCGCCAGTCCCCGCGTGGCCGCGGTTAGCGCAAGCGGGAGCGCGACCGGGAGGGCGGCAATATGAATGGCGAGCGAGCGGCGCGTGAAGTGATTTGAATGCACGGTGGTTGCTCCAAGATTGCTCGTTAGTGAATTGGAATACGTTGAATCGAGTCGATTGCGCCATTAAGCATGAAGGTCTTGCAAAATATCTACAGTAGGGAAATAGTGGATCGGCGGCTAACAAAAAAACGGGCATCCCCATGACTGCCATTCGACTCTTCATTTCCGTTCGCGCTGCTCTTTGTGTCGCCACACTGGTCGTTGGAACGGGTGTGCAACAGGCCGTGGCGGCCGACCCGCCGTCAGTGCAAACCGCGCCATCACCGGACAATACCTACCTCGATGGCCTTCGGGGAGACTGGGACATGACGGGGACGCTGCTGGGAAAACCCGTGAAATACCACGCCCGAGGGGAACGGGTACTGCAGGGCGGATTCTTGCGCTTGCATTTGACCGATTTGGGAGCCGCACCGGCCTACGAGGCAGAATTGTTCTTGGGATTCGACGCCCATGCCGGCGACTACATTGTTCATTGGCTGGATCGCTTCGGCGCTGCCGGCGCCCGGGTGGTTGCGACCGGAAAGCGCACTGGTGAAACGCTGGTGGTTCAATTTCCGTACGCGGAGGGAGCATTTCGAAATACCTACAAGTTCGATCCCAAATCCCACAGCTGGTCTCTGGTCATCGAATCGCAGGCGGCCGGCGGAGCGTGGTCAAACTTCGCGACCTACACGCTGGTGCATTCAAAACCATGAAGCCGGCATTCATTCTGGACGTGATATTCGCGCGGCCTGTCAGTATCCGCATCTTTGGCCTCGCAGCCGTCGCGCTCGGGCTTCTCGGTCTGGTCTGGGGAGATTTCGCGGCGGTGTGGCAGCCGGTCCCAAAAGAGCTTCCCGGCCGAACCGCGTTGGCGTATGCCGTGGCCATGGCCTTCCTGATGGCGGGCTTGGCAATGCAATGGCGGCGGAGCGCCGCACTCGGCGCTTTGGCACTTACGGCGCTTTACTCGCTGGGGGTCATCCTCCTTCACGTGCCGCGTGTGATTGCGCACCCGTCCGTGTTCGTCAACTGGTCGGGGGTCGCCGAGCAGTTGGCGCTCGTGGCAGGCGGATTGCTCGCTTACGCCTACTGCGCGCAACTCGAAGCGGCCAACCTTACGCGCCTATCCCAGACTGGCCGCCTCATCTTTGGCGTATGCCTGATTGTGTTTGCACTGGCTCACTTGGTTTATCTTGCGCCCACCGCCGAGTATGTCCCTAAGTGGCTCCCGCCGGGACAAACTTTCTGGGCGTACGCCACGGCGGCGGGACACTTTGCGGCGGGCATCGCGATTCTCTCCGGCATCCTCGCGCGCACCGCAGCCAGGTTGCTGACGGCAATGTTCGTCGTGTTCGGCATCCTGGTGCATGCCCCCACGATCTTCATCGATCCCCACAACCATTTCAATTGGGCGGCGAATGCGATCAACTTCGCCTTGATCGGAGCTGCGTGGGTAATCGCGTCTCACTCTGCACCGAGCCCCTCCGCGAAGCCGGTAGTGCCGCCGATTCGTTAGCTGGTAAGCTGCGCGTCAGTCAGGCAGACACCGATGAACAACGGAAAATATCAATGCATCCACTCCTGCGCCTCCTGCTCATGCTGCTCGTATCGATTGCCTGCACCCTGGGCTTCTCGATGATGTCACCCGTGAGCGCAGCGCCTGCCGCTTATCTCGATTCAACGGGCCGTGACGACGTCCTCTCAGGCGGCGTCAAGATGATTTCGATCCAAACACCGAAAGGTGCTTTCCGCGTCTGGACCAAGCGTGTTGGCAATAATCCGACCATCAAGGTATTGCTGCTGCATGGTGGACCGGGCGCCACCCATGAATATTTCGAAGCCTTCGACAGCTACTTCCCCAACGCCGGTATCGAGTACTACTACTACGATCAGCTGGGGTCTGCCTACAGCGACCAACCGGACGAGCCCTCGCTCTGGGACATACCGCGCTTCGTTGAAGAAGTTGAACAGGTGCGCAAAGCGCTCAAACTCGACAAGAGTAATTTCTACCTTTACGGCCAATCCTGGGGCGGCATCTTGGCGCTGGAGTACGCCCTTAAGTACCAGCAAAATCTCAAGGCGCTGGTGATTTCGAATATGGTCGCGAGTATTCCGGCGTACAACCGCTATGCGGCCGGCGTGCTGATGCCCGCCATGGATCAGAAGGCGCTCGCCGAAATCAAGAACCTCGAAGCGAAGGGCCGCTTTGACGACCCACGCTATGAGGAACTGTTGATGGCGCATTTTTACGTCGACCACATTTTGCGCATGCCGCAGGATCAGTGGCCCGACCCCGTGGTGCGCGCCTTCAACAAGATCAACAAGAAAATCTACATCCCGATGCAGGGCCCGAGCGAAATGGGCGCCAGCGGCAAGCTTCTCAACTGGGATCGTACGGCGGACCTGCCCAAGATCACCGTGCCCACGCTGGCCATCGGTGCCCACTACGACACGATGGAGCCTGCGCAGATGGAGAAAATCGCGAAGTCGGTCAAGAAGGGCCGCTATCTGTACTGTCCGAAGGGCAGCCACCTGGCCCTTTACGACGATCAGCAGGTTTACATGGCCGGCCTGACCCAGTTCATTCTTGACGTCAACGCGGGCCGCTTCTAATCCCAAGGTTGCCCTGTGTCGGCGACCCCATGACTCGTCCACACGCATGCCGGGTTCTCATCGTTCTGCCGCAGCGCGACTTCGATCCGAGCGAGGTGGCGGTTACCTGGAGAATCCTTAGCGACGCGGGACATCGGGTCGACTTTGCGACCCCCGACGCGCTGCCGGCAAGCGCGGATCCGTTGATGCTGGCCGGCGAGGGTTTGGATTTTTGGGGTCGAATTCCGCTCTTGCGCAAGATCAAACTCCTCGGGCTGCTGCTGCGTGCCAATGCCGATGCGCGGCGCGCCTATGCGCAGATGCAGGCGAGCGCCGCCTTTCTTCACCCCGTGGCCTATTTGAACTTGGCGGTGGCCGAGTACGACGCGCTGGTGTTGCCGGGCGGGCATTGGGCGCGCGGCATGCGTCAGTACCTCGAGGATCCTGTTCTGCAACGATTCGTGGCCGATTTTTTTGACGCTGACAAGCCGGTCGCCGCCATCTGCCATGGCGTCGTGCTCGCTGCGCGGAGCATCTCGGCGCGCACCGGAAAGTCGGTGCTGTCCGGCCGAAAGACCACGGCTCTGACATGGACACTCGAGAAAGCCGCGTGGTCGACCATGAAATTCCTGGGGCGTGTCTGGGATCCCGGCTACTATCGTACTTACATGGAATCAAGCTCGGACCCGACCGGCTACCGAAGCGTTCAGGCAGAGGTCACTCGCGCACTGGCATCGCCTGAGGATTTCTGCGACGTTCCGAAGAATGCCGCCGATCATTTCAGGAAGGCGAGCGGCCTGTTCCGGGACAGTCGCCAGGATGATCGGCCCGCATGGGTCATTCGCGACGGCCTGTATGTATCGGCGCGCTGGCCAGGGGATGTACACAGTTTTGCAGCCGCTTTCGCCGCCGTTCTGGCCGAGGGCGGATGCGCGGATTCAACCACCCGACCTCCTTAAAAGGCAGCAAGATGAAACAAACCGCGATCTTTGCCCCCTTCTTCTCGGTAATGCTCTTGACGCTCGTCGTTTGGTTTTACATGTACGCTAAGCGCATACCGTTCCTTCAGAACAGCAAAACAAATCTAAATCGCCTGACACCGGCCGAACTCGCGCGTATCTCACCGCCGGCCGTGGCCAATCCATCGGACAATCTCAAAAATCTCCTCGAGCTTCCGACGCTCTTCTATGGCGTGGTTCTGTACCTCTTCGTCACCAACGGCGTCGACCTGGGCTACTTGGTTGCTGCGTGGATTTTCGCGGCCTTTCGAGTCTTCCACAGCGCCGTGCATTGCACGGTCAATATCGTCATTCTCCGATTCTGGCTGTACTGCATCTCCACCTTGGCGCTGTGGTTCATGCTCATTCGCGCAGCGATGGGCGCTTTGGGCGCGGGTTGATCTGAATGCGCGGCAAACGCCGCGCCTTATGGGCGGGGAAGGATAGCGCGGATGCCGAAGGCGTCGATTGTGGGCCAAGCAAAGCGTTTTGCTGCTGCTCTAGCGGCCATCGCCATCGTGCTCTGGCATTGAATTTACCGCAGATACGCGCGCACGAAAAAAACCAGCGTAATACCCACCGAGAGCAGTAGCGTGCCGACACGAATGACGCCGGCGGGCGCACGGCGGCCAATGTTTGCCCCGCCATAGCCGCCGAGAATGGCGCCCAACAGCATGACCAGCCCCTCGCGCCACCTCACGGCATTCGCCGCGATGAAAATAAATACCGCCACCGTGTTGGCCGCGCAGACCATCAAGGTGCGCGGCGCATTGAAACTCTTCAGAGTACGGTCGCCGAGCAGACCCCAGACCGCCATCATCATGAGGCCGACACCGCCGCCAAAGTAGCCGCCATAGATGCCGAGGCCGAATTGCATCACCACCACGAGCGGCGCGCTGATGCGCCATCGACGCCGCAAAACTTCCCCGAATTGGCGTCCGAATACCAGCGTTAGGGTGGCGATCGCCAGCAGCCACGGCAGGATGACGTCGAACGCCCTGATGGGCGTGCGCAGCAGCAGCAGCGCGCCGATCACCCCACCGAAGAATGTGGCCAGCAGCAAACTGCGCAGCGAGACCTCGCCTAAAGGACCCAAGCCGTCGCGGTACGTCCACGCACTGGTGAGTTGCCCCGGAAACAGCGCCACGGTGCTGGTCGTATTCGCCGTCACCGAGGGCACGCCGACGGCAATCAATGCCGGCAAGGTGACAAAAGAGCCGCCGCCGGCGAGCGCATTCATCATGCCCGCCATCACGCCCGCACCGGCAATGAGCAACAGTGGACTCACTGCCGCGATAGTCCGATATTTTGTCGGCGGGCGCCAGCGGCGCCTAATCCGAAGTCAGCGCTCCAAAGGCGTTGACCGGCCCGAGATATCCGTACAGGACGGCAAGCTCATGGCTTTTCGCCTCGAGCTGCACCAACAGTACCGGCGCTTTTCTTGAATAGCCTTCGAGCTCATCCGCAGTCAGGTGTCTGGCAGGCAATTTCACGAACAGTACGTTGTCGCCCGTGTGCTGGAATGCTGCGTGAATCTGCGACCGAAAGGACTGCACCACGGATTCGGCCAGAGGATCCTCGGCGTTCTTGATGCTGATGCCCGTGCCGACCAGAACCACATGATCGTCCTTGCGAACGATGAAGCCGTCGTGGATTTGCGCGCCGGCCACGCGGGCGGTTGAGGTCCTGAAGAAACACACCTCATCAAAATCGCCGGCATCCAAAATGGGTTGGCAGGTCAATTGCTGCAAGAAAGGATTTTGTTTGCTCTCGCCCCAGGAACCGCCGAGCTGGATACCCAGCATGCCGCCCGGCAGGAATGCCGCCGGAGTTTGCGGCACCAAATCGTCGACGCGGGACGCGCCGGCCGAGAATGCGGCACCTGCCATCAGCAGCGCCGCCCCCAACGCGGTGGCGCTCAACCAGCGATTCAAGGCTTGCCGACACTGTCGCACTGCATTTCTCCACTATAGGCGGCCCTACGAATGACAGGCCTAATCACGCGAGTCGATGTAGTCTAGGCATCTTCCAACGGTTGAAGCAGGCAAAGCGTGAGCGACGTCATATTGCAAACAATCATCACCTGCCCGGTGTGTGACCAAAGTCGCGAGGAGACCATGCCCACCGACGCCTGTCAGTATTTTTACGAATGCAGCGGTTGCAAGACACTGCTGCGTCCCAAGGCCGGCGATTGTTGCGTTTTCTGTTCCTATGGCAGCATCGCCTGTCCGCCGATCCAAGAGCAGCGCGGCTGCTGTGATAAGTGAGCGGGTCCATGCTTGATCCAAATCCAACGCTTACATTTGAATTGGAAGAGCTGGAAAGCGCCGCGCAGCTGGTCTATCGCGTGATGCCGCCAACGCCTCTATACGCTTGGCCAAAGCTGAAGCAGCGCACGGCATGCAGCGTGCGTGTCAAGCATGAGAATCACACGCCCACCGGTGCGTTCAAGGTTCGGGGCGGCATCGTGTACTTGGAACGACTGTGCCGCTCGCAGCCGAACGTTGCGGGTGTGATATCGGCGACGCGGGGTAATCACGGTCAATCCATTGCGTTCGCCGCCGCGCGCGCCGGGATTCCCGCGACGATCTACGTACCGGCCGGCAATTCTCCCGATCAGAATTCGGCGATCTCTGGATTCGGCGCCAAGCTGGTGGAATTCGGGCGTGACTTCGACGAGGCAAAACATGAGGCATTCCGTGTGTCCGGTGTCGAGGACTTGCACTTTGTGCCGTCCTTTCATCGGGACCTCGTCGCCGGCGTCGCCAGCTACGCGCTGGAGCTATTCCGCGACGGCGGCGAATTGGACGCGGTGTACGTGGGCGTAGGCATGGGCTCAGGCATCTGCGGTCTGATCGCGGTTCGCGATTTGCTGGGGCTGAAGACCGACATCATCGGCGTGGGTCCCGTCAAGGCGCCGGCTACCGCGCTTTCCTTTGCTGCCGGACGAGCCGTGATGTTCCCCTCAGCCAAGACTTTCGCCGATGGGCTTGCCACTCGAGAACCCAATGCGCAGGCGATCGCGACGATTTGTCGTGGCGTGGCGCGCTGGGTGCAGGTGAGCGAGGACGAGATCGCGGAGGCGATGCGGATTTATTTCGATGACACTCACCAGATCGCGGAGGGGGCCGCCGGCGCTCCGCTTGCCGCGCTGCTGCAAGATGGGCAGCGCATGAAAAACAAAAAAGTTGTGTTGGTCTTGAGCGGCGGAAATATCGAGCGGGCCCGGTATCTACAGGTACTGAAGGGTGAAACGCCGCGAACGGGAGATTGAGGGAAAATTTCACCAGCCGGCGGGATCAGATCGGCGATACGGCTTGGCATTGCCGGCCAGCAATACCTCGGCAGCCGCCTCGCCCAATTTGACGCTGCCATCGGCCAGCGGCACGGTGATGGGCGCCACTTCCACCGTGGTTACACCCTCACGTGGAGTGATCCCAATCTCCCGAGCCGTGGCGGGCGACAGATCGACGATGCGTCCCTCGACGTATGGGCCGCGATCTTCGATCCGGACCACGGCGCTCTTCCCGGTTTTCAAGTTTGTGACCTTGGCGGTGGTCCCCAACGGCAGCGTTCTGCTCGCCGCGTTACGGTCCTGCGGATCCATCCTGTTGCCGTTGGCCATCGTTCTGCCCGCGAACATACGCGCATAAAATGACGCCTTGCCGATGCGCCGCCGGCCCGAACGATCCAGTTGCGGATGGGCAATCACGGGCAATCTGGCCGGCGCAAGTTTCGCCGGGGAGTGCGGCTGCGGCGGTGTGAGCTGATCGAGTGTGGCTGCCTGAGTTTTTATTCCGAAAGTGGCCGCTTCGAAAATGGCGGCGACTGCAATCATGGCAAGATTGCTGCATCGCGAGGTGGCGGTCATATCTCGAGCTTCTATATAAAGAGTGTGCAGCGATCATTGCCTATGGCGGCCGCCAAGGCATTCGGCCATCGGCTAGGTTTGCTGTCAGACTGCGCGCCATAACGGCCAGCCGGGTGCCCGTTTGGCGAGTTTTGTCCAACCTACCCCGGGGATTTATCTAGGAACCAGAGAAATGAGCAAGGGCACGAGGATTGGCACGCTACGTAAAGTGAGCAAATTTTTTCGGCAGCGTGCCGGGACAGCAAAACCAAAGGACTTGGTGAAATTTCTTCGCCGCGCACCCAAGGTGGCGCCGATTAGGGGTAATGAGCGTGCCTAGGCGCGTTGGAGGCTGCCGCTAGGGCTGCCGCAACAGCGCCGTATAATCGTCGTCGAGTGTTTTCATCATCAACTGCACTATCTTGACGCGCCCTTGAAGTTCGGCCGCCGACAGCAGCATTGCCTGAATATCGCCCGGTAACAGCTCCTTGGGGTCCTTGCGGTTCTTTGCGAGGAGCGATGGCGCGGCCGCCTTTGCCTCGTCGAGCAAAATGCTGGCGCCGGCCGCGTTCACGAACGTTTGCTGACGGTAAAGCCCCGAGTACTCCTCGACGACTTCGGGTTGCATGTAGCCGACGGCGCCGATGTCTCGCGCGCTCGTCCAAGCGGAATCGACGAACCCATTCCAGGCAAAGCTCCACAGCACATCAAAGTGCTCCGGTGTCCGGCCGGCGCGCAGCTCTCGCAATTGGTCGATGTCTTCCTGGAGTTCCACCATCTTGGCTTGCAAGCTGCGCAGATTTTCCGTGTACAGCTTCTGGTTTTCAACGATCTCACGCCGCAGATTCGCACGGGCCTCCTTGACCATGTGGCGGTGATGCATCGACTCGACAGCAGCTTCGAGTGTGAGGGCGATCAATAAACCGATCGTGATCGTCAGCAAATGAAGGGTAAAATCCTTCCACGAGCGGATCGGTCCATGCGGCGGATGAACGTCCATTGCGGGATTTCCTGCCAGAAGTGCTGTGAGGCAGGAGAGCTTACCGTGCCCGCGATGTCGATGCAGCACCCGTTTAGTCGCCAACCCCGCCGATCCGTATTCAGGGGCCGGTCAATCGGGACTGTTTTCCAGTGTGCGGCTAGCGGTAACATCTACACAAGACCCAGGAGCATTGAGAATGAACGACACGACTCTATACACGCCGCCGACCATCTGGAAATGGAACAAGGAAAATGGCGGCCGGTTCGCAAGCATCAACCGCCCGATCGCGGGACCGACGCATGACAAAGAGCTGCCGGTCGGCCGTCATCCCCTGCAGCTGTATTCGCTTGCCACACCGAACGGCGTGAAAGTCACAATCATGTTGGAAGAGCTGCTGGCGCTTAAGTTTAGCGGCGCGGAGTACGACGCCTGGCTGATCCGGATCTCGGAGGGCGATCAATTCGGCAGCGGCTTCGTAGACGACAACCCAAACTCCAAAATCCCGGCACTGATGGACCGCAGCTCCCCTAAGCCGATCCGGGTGTTCGAGTCTGGCGCAATTTTGCTGTACCTGGCCGAGAAGTTCGGAGCGTTCCTGCCCACCGATGCAGCGACTCGCGCCGAATGCCTGTCCTGGCTGTTCTGGCAGGTGGGCAGCGCGCCTTACCTGGGCGGTGGATTTGGCCACTTCTATGCCTACGCGCCGACGAAGATCGAGTACGCCATTGATCGCTTTGCGATGGAGGTGAAGCGCCAGCTCGATGTTCTCGATCGCCGGCTGTCGCATTCTGAATATCTGGCAGGAGCCGACTACACCATCGCCGATATGGCGGTCTGGCCTTGGTATGGCGCGCTGGTGAAGGGTTTGGTGTATGGGGCGGGTGAATTTCTGCAGGTGCAAGAATACCCCCATGTCCAGAGCTGGACCGACGCGATCGCAAGGCGCCCCGCCGTGCAGCGCGGGCGCAAAGTCAATCGCGCGTTTGGCGAGCTCTCAGATCAATTGCACGAGCGCCATGACGCCGGCGATTTCGACACAAAGACGCAAGACAAGCTTGGAGATAGCAAAACTCCGGCCGGCGGATGAACTAGCGTCGCGTCGACTCATTCGCCGCCAGCCGACCGAAGGCGTACGACTCCATGGACAGCACGCCGTAGGTCAGGCCGCCCTCGATGACATCGACGGCGTCTTCAGCGTCACTCGCCCCCACCGCGACCAGCAGAGGCAAAAAATGTTCTTCGGTGGGATGCGCGCGCTCGGCGTGCGGCGCGCGCCGCCGATAGTCCGCAAGCGCATCGAGGTCCCTTGCCTGCACCTGCCGGCGGACCCAGGCCGTGAATTCGACAGCGTAGCGCGTGTTGTTCGGGTCGGTCTGTCCAATCTCACGCAAATTGTGCGTAAGGCTGCCGGAACCCATGACGAGCACCCCTTGCTGACGCAGGCCTTTAAGTGCCCTTCCGAGCTTGAGTGCGTTCTTCGCATCGAGCGCAAACGGCAACGACACCTGAAAGACGGGAATGCGAGCCGCGGGCAGCAGGTACAACATCGGCACCCACACGCCATGATCGAGCCCGCGGCCATCGTCGAAGGACACATCGAATCCAGCCGCCTCGAGCAGGGCTGCGGTGTCGCCCGCGAGAGCCGGCGCGCCCGGCGCCGGGTATTGCAAGCGATACAGGGCGGGAGGAAACCCACCAAAATCATGAATCGTTTCCGGCTTGGGCGTGCGCATCACTTGTACGCCCGGCGTTTGCCAGTGTGCGGATACGACGGCGACTGCCGTCAGAGCAGACAATTGCTGGCCCAACTGCGTCAGTTTCGGTCCCAGCAATCCCGGCTCGAGCGCGAACGTCGGCGCGCCGTGCGAAACGAAAAGTGCCGGTGCCTTCAGTGCGTGCGTCATGATTTCAGCCTAGCGTGAACCACGTTAAATTCTCGTTCGCCCTCTTTGAGCGCCCGGGAGATGCGCGCCGCCCACTCGACTTGTCCGGCATCGTCGCTGACCAGGTCTTGGCGAATTTCGATTTCCACATACGGCAGCGAGCGCGCCTCGGCATGATGGGGTACGGTGTAGTCGGTCTCGTCGCTGACGAAGTACGGCTCGTTGTCCGCGATGATCAAACCAGCTTCCCGCCGCAACATCTCGAGCACGATGCCGGCAAAGCGGCGATCGCGATTATAAAGAATCGCCCCATGCATATTGCGGCGCACGCCCTTGTAGATATCCGTCATGGTGTGTTGCGCCACCAATATGGGCGGTCTTCCCGCCGCCAGATTCTCGTCGATGCGTTCGCGAATCCGCCGATGATAAGGATCGAAGATCTCCGCACGCCGCGCCGCGATTTCCGCGGAACTCAAATTCATATTGCCGGGTATCTTGCTGGTCTCGCTGATGTGCGGGATCGAGGTCGCGACCTGCGGATCGCGATTGCAATCGATGACCAGGCGGGAATAATTTTGCGCCACCAGCGGCGCATCCATGGCGGCCGCCACTCGGCGTGCCACGCCGAGGGCGCCGATGTCCCAGGCAATGTGCCGCTCAAGCTCCGCCGCAGGCAGCCCGAGATTCGCGAGCCGGCGCGGAATGCGCGCGCCGGCGTGATCCGCCACGACGATAAAAGGCGATCGTCCCTGGCTCGGAATCTCGAGGAACGCCGGCGGTTCGTCAGCGTCAAGCAGTGGCGCAGTGGGGTTCGGCATTGAGAATTGGCTCTTTATCTAGCGCTGGCCCACCAGTCCCTGGACCGATTGAATCAGCTTCGCCGGATCGAATCCGATGCCGTCCTTGAAAACCAGCTGCACATTCTCGATGTCGTCAATGTTTTGTGCGGGGTTGCCCGACAGGACCACCAAGTCGGCGGCTTTGCCGGCGGCGATGGAGCCGATGCTCTCGCTCTCGCCTAAAAACTTGGCGCCGTTCTGGGTCGCGATGTGGATGGCCTCGACGGGCGTGAATCCCGCATCGACCAGCAGTTCTATGCCTCGCTGATCGCCGAATCCGGGCAGCACGCCGCCGAATGACGTTGGATCGCAGCCCGCGAGCAGCAGCCCGCCGGCCTTCACAAAGTCACGCTCGAACTGCATCTCCTTCTTCAAGGACACTGCGCTCAAGGGGTCGTTCTCCTCAGCAATGCTGCTGCGGACTCTGAGATAAGTCGACCACCCCTGCGGGCTGAGCGCATCCTTGGCGCGCAGCATCTTGCGCAGCGCAGGTTTGTTCGGAACGGATATTTCAAAAACCGCCAAGGTCGAGGTGACCGCGACGTGATGGCTGACGAGATCGCGGATCATGCTCTGTACGGGCGCGCCCTCGATATCCACGTTCTTGGCGAAATCTTCCGCGGCCTCCTTCGCAGGACAGATCCCCGGTTTTTTCCCGGGAAAAAATTCAGTGTCGACGACAATGCCGTGCTCGAGATTGTCGATCCCCAAGGCCGCGGCCTCTGTAAACCCCACCGCGCACAGGTGCCCGGTCACTTTCAAGCCCTTGGCATGCGCGTGCTCAATGGCCACCTTGAGCTCATCGGGCTTGATGCCCATGTAGGCTTTGAACGATGTGACACCTTCCGCGGCCCAATAATCAACGGTGCGGCCGGCGTCATCGGCATCGGTGAGCGTATGCAGCTGCGGCGCGATACTCAGAAGGTCACCGATGTAGGGGCCGGTTATCCGCAGCTTCGGACCCGGCTTCTCTCCCGCATCGATGAGTTTTTTCAAGGACAGATCCGTGTACGGCTCCATGCTGCCCGCGTTGCGTGCAGTCGTGACTCCGCTCGCCAGATACAGACGCGGTCCGCTGTCGATCATCTCGATCCAGAACGGCAAACCGTCCTTGCCGCGCTCCGGCCCGGTGTAAAACAGATGCTCATGCATGCCGACGAGCCCGGGTATGACGGTCCTGCCGCTGAGATCCAAAACCTTCGCACCGGTTGGATACGCGTTCTTGAGCTTGGCGCTCTGCACGCGGCTGATCTTGCCATCCTCGATGTCGATGCGCTGATCGTCCAGCGGGGCTGCGCCGGTGCCGTCGATGACGCGCACATGCGTCAGCACCAACACCGGCGAATCCTCAGTGACATAGGTCTTTAGCGCACTGGACGCTTGCGCAAAAGAGCCCCCGGCCAGTAACCAAGCGGCCAGCGGCAGGAGCTTATGAACCGGCGTACATCGGGCATAGTGCATGCGAAATACCATCCCTTGAATCAGGCTTTGATTGCCGATGACATTACACGTTCTCGACCGAATTCGCTCCAATTCGGTGCGTCCGCAACCGGGTACATTGACAACCTCCTAGATTTCATTATGATATCACTTTAATATCAATGTTCGGGAGCCGAGACATGCCAACGAAACCTGCACAACCCGCCGCGGCGGAGCGCGTTGTGAGCGCCATGAATGGCTGGATGATGTTGATCGTGAATTTCGCGTTGTTCCTCGGCGCGGCTTTCTTGGCTTACCGCGTGGCTGCGGTCGGCAGCCCCATCCAATTTCTGGGCGGCGTGCTCGCCGTGGCCGGTTTCATCATGCTCGGCGGCTATTTCACTCTGCAGCCCAATCAAGCGCGCGTGCTCATGCTGTTCGGCGCGTACAAGGGCACCGTCCGCAGCAGCGGCTTTCATTGGGCCAACCCCTTGTACTCGCGCACGCGCGGCACCGCCTCGCAGAAAGACACGGCAGCGCACGAGGGCGATCATAGAAATCGTTCCGTGGGCCGGCGCGGCGCCGGCGGCCTGGGATTTCAATTCCTGACCACCAAACTGTCGCTGCGCGCCCGCAACTTCAGCAGCGATGCGCTGAAAGTGAACGACAAGCGCGGCAATCCGGTCGAGATCGCCGCGGTCGTGGTGTGGCGCGTGGAAAACACCGCCCAAGCCGTGTTCGACGTCGAGGATTTCAGCAGCTACGTGGAAATTCAAAGCGAATCCGCGATTCGCAGCATCGCCAGCCGTTACGCCTACGATCAGGGCGAAGAGCACGAGATCACGCTGCGCGGCGGTGCAGATGAAGTCTCCCTGGCACTCAAAGAAGAATTGCAAATCCGCCTGGCGAAAGCCGGCGTGATCGTCGAGGAGGCGCGGCTGACGCATCTTGCCTACGCGCCGGAAATCGCGCCGGCCATGCTGCGCCGCCAACAGGCCGAGGCCATTATCGCGGCACGCAAGATCATCGTGCAAAATGCGGTGGGCATGGTGCACATGGCGCTGGAAGAGTTGGATCAGAAAAACGTGGTGAGGCTCGACGATGAACGCAAGGCGGCGATGGTCAGCAATCTGCTGGTCGTGCTCTGCGGCAACTCGGATGCATCGCCCGTGATCAACACCGGCACCCTTTACACCTGATCGTGTCCGCGGAGCAGCGCAAACCCTTTCTACTCAGGATTCCATCCGATCTCTTGAAGGAGTTCGAGAAATGGGCGGCGGACGATCTGCGCAGCGTGAATGCGCAGATCGAGTTCGTATTGCGCCAGGCTGTAGCGAGGCGAAAAGGCCCCTCGAAATAGAGGCCTCAATTCTCCTGACGTTTGAGTTCCTTCCCGAATGCCTGCTCGCGCTCCGCCACCGCGGCCAGGTAGCCCTGCGGGTCCGGATTGATCTGCGCATTCAACCGCGGCGCCAGCAACAGCAAAAGGCTTGACGTCATCCATTTGCCTAATCGAGTTTCATTCATCTCGCGCGCCCTCGGATCAAAGACCCATGCAAGCATACCGTGAGTCAAACCAGCCGGGCACGTGCTAGGCTTATCAGGTGGAAATATTGAATTTACCTACCGTGCTCGCCCGTACCCGCCGCATGACGGCGCAAACGGCATTGCTGGCCCTGCTGAGCATCGGGGCCCTGTCGTCCGCGAATGCGACCGTCTACACCCTCGCCAAGGCCGAGGACACCGTGGTCGGTCAGGACCAAACCGTCGTTACGGTTTACGAAGACACGCTCTACGCGCTCGCCGCCAAGTTCAGCCTCGGGTCTGAAGAGCTGATTCGGGTCAATCCCGGCGTCGACCCGTGGCTGCCCGGCGCCGGCAAGCAACTCATTGTCCCGGGACGGCACATCCTGCCGCCGGGGCCGCACGAAGGAATCGTCGTCAATCTTCCCGAGCACCGCCTCTATTATTATCCGAAGCCCAAGCGCGGCGGTCCGATCGAGGTGATTACCTATCCGGTCAGCATCGGTAAAATGGACTGGCGCACGCCCTTGGGGCTGACCCGCGTCATTCAAAAGCAGAAGGATCCCACATGGTTTCCGCCCGAGTCGGTCCGCAAGGAGCACGCCGAGGCCGGCGACCCGCTGCCGCCCAAGGTGGGCCCGGGCCCCGACAACCCTCTCGGTGCGTATGCCATGCGTTTGGCTGCCGGCAACGGCACGTACCTCATTCACGGTACCAACAATCCGATCGCGGTTGGACTCGCGGTCACGCACGGCTGCATCCGCATGTATCCGGATGATGTCGCCGCGCTGTTTCCGCTCATTCCCGTGGGCACACCGGTGCGCCTGATCAACGAGCCGGTGAAGGTGGCGTGGGTCGACGGAGAACTGTTGCTCGAAGCGCATGCGCCGGTCGACGCACAGGGCCAGAGCTTTGAACCCGAGATCGAAGAGTTCTCGGCGTTGTTGAAAGCGGCGGTGGGCGAGACCACCATCGCCATCCATTGGGACTACGCCCGCGAAGTGCTGCAGAAGGCCAATGGCGTTATCGCAACCGTGGGGCTCGAAGCCGAGTTACCGACGCCGCCGGCCGAGGCGGCGCAGGCATCGACAGCCGAAACCGCCGAATCTGCCGGCAAGTAGCACGGGCGGATACCGGATGGCGAAAAAACAAGCAGCCGTCGATAACCTCATCGACTCTCTGGTCTGGATGAGGCGCAAGGCAAAACGCCACGAGCCGGTCGACGACCTGGTCGATGCGCTGGTGAAGATGCGGCGCAAAGCAAAAAAGAAAGTCGCCAAAAAGAAAAAAAGTAAGAAGAAACAAAGGCGACCGGCCAAGCGTTGATCGGACGGACGGACTTTCGCCGCGCCAATTCGTGCAAAGACCGTGGTCAAAAATGCATCACTTCAACATAAGCGGCTGAATCGCGATGTCGAATCGATGACGGCGAACCGGTTATGCACAGGGTTATGCACTGGGATTGGGGATGGCCTCTGATTTGCACGTCGTCAAAGCGGGCTCTCGGTGCCGCGCCCGCAATCGACCATCGACTGACTCAAGATGTTATTGTCAGGCGCATGCACAGGTTACTCACCACATTACTTCCTACAGCCCGCCGCCAAAGATCGGGCCTGTCGCTTTCTCAATAATCGTTCAGTCTGTCTTCGGTGAGAGCCACGCTGCCGCAGTCAAACATACCGTAATTAGGGTTGAGAAAATGATGGGGGTAGTGAAGGCGTATGTCCAGCTCAAAGCTGTGATTGCTAGAAAGACGATGGCGAGCGCCCACGCAATGCTTCGCACGCGTGCCAAAGTCTCGGCCGAAAGTCCGCCCAGCAGCCATGCCAATACCGCCGCGAACAAAAGAAACACGGAAAAAAAAAGCCCGAACGCGCTGAAGAAGTCCCAATAAGTCCTGGTGAACCCTTGCGCGTCAAAGTGAACGGAGCGCATTGACCCAAGAACCGCGTCCGCTCCCCATTCCGGATTATTCTGGCGGAACCCAAACGTATGTCCG
>DASQPK010000039.1:0-2255 GCA_035643995.1 Steroidobacteraceae bacterium
CGCTGCGAATCATATCAATACCCTCGATCTCTACGCGAAAGATCAGTCGCGCGCTGGTCCGCCGCGTAGCGCGGCCTCAAGAATGGGCCTGGTCCACTCCGGTGCGAGGTGCAATGCCTCGAGATCATCAGGAGCAGGTGAGATGACTTGGCCGTTTTCCATCTCGAGCACGAGAATAGGGTCCGGCACGGTGCCGTCGGCGGGCGCCTCTGCGCTATTGTCGTAGACCTTGATGTATGCCACATGCGGCATGAGCTTGATCAGGTTCATCTGCGCTTGGCTGTAGCGCTCGCGGATTTTCTCTTCTGGAATGGGATGGCCACCCGCTGCCACACGGGCCTCGACGCGCGCGATATGCAACTCGGGGGAGGACAGTCCGCAGAACCAAATGAAGACGGCATGCGTTTTCGTGGCCTGCAGAATCTTTGCCGTCACCGACTTGCCGCCCAACGTCGTTTCGAAGGCATGATTTAGGCCCCCAACGATCGCTTCTTCAAGGCGACGCATACTCTCCTGCCACGCGTTCGCGTTCGCCGTTTCCTGGTCACATCCTGTTGCGGCCTTGAGCTCGCGAGCGAAGGTATCGGGGTTGAACCAGGTTAATCCGTCTCGTTCCAGAAGGTGACCGCCGATCGAACTCTTGCCTGCACCGTTTACGCCGGCGAGGACGTAGAGAACGGGGCGCGTCTTAATATCCCGAGCCGGCTTTCACTTTGCCGCCCAAATTTGCAGGACCGCGAATGGTTGACTGCAGACGGGTTGCTGCGGACCGGCCTTGAAGCACCGATAGACGCTCATCAAAACTTTGCCTCAAGTTCGCAAGCGCCGATTCGGTCTGAGCCTCTGACTGCTGCGCGAGCCGCATGAGGTCCTCATACTCCGCCACCGGAATAATGACTGCCTCAGGCTCATCGTGATTGGTTACCAAGAGCTTCCCTTTGCTACGCAGCGCAATCATCATCCCGCGCCACCCGAGCTTTTTCAGATCGGATGCGGGTGTGCGAGGCAGTTTCGCAAGGGGCAGAAAGGCGGGTGGTTTTACCGGAATGGTCATGGGTTACTCCTAAGCACGACGAGCCGTAATTTTACCCTAATAGGCCATTTTTAGCCAATATACCCATGTTGTCCATTTTTCCCGGATACAGCGATAAATAGAAATATAGAATTGACTATAATGCAAATTTTGATAAACTCTATGTTATGCCAAAGAGCCCCAAAGCGCTATTGACCATGCCGCCGGCCGCGGCTCAGGCGTTGCGGGCCTTGGGCGAAAATCTGGCGATCGCCAGGAGCCGGCGGCGCGAATCACAGCGCGCCTGGGCGAAACGCTTGGGCGTCTCGATTCCGACCCTGATCCGCATGGAGCGGGGCGATCCCGGCGTCGGCGCCGGTATCTACGTCACTGCCTTGTGGCTCATCGGGCGGTCGGGCGCGCTGGCTGACCTGGCTGCACCAGCTCAAGACCGTGGTGCGCTCGAAAGCGATGTCCGCGAGGCCAGCCGCAGGCGTGCGGTGCGGTCGGCGGCTTCGGCGGAAGCGCGGCTCGCCCGCAAACCACTCAAGCAGGGTTGAGCAATGGCCGGCGCGCGCTACGAACCTTCCGACCGACTCTATCTCTGGTTGCTGACCCGGCCGCAGCAGCCGGTGCCCATCGGTGAACTCAATCTCGTTCGCTCCAACCAAGGCGTGTCCTTGCGCTACGGCGATTCCTGGTTACAGCGCGGTTTCCCGCTCAGTGAGGATTTGCCGCTCATCGACCAAGAATTTCTGCCCACGGAGAAAGGCGTTGCGGCCGGCGCGGTGGACGACGCTCGACCGGACCGGTGGGGTGAGCGAGTGATCCGCTACATCGACAAACCTCCGCGCCTGTCGCTTCTCGAGTATCTCTATTTTGCCGGAGACGACCGGTTCGGAGCGCTCGGCGTATCCACATCGCCGGATGAGTACCTGCCACGGCGCCTAGGCCCACTGCCCACGCTTCAAGATGCGGATGAGCTTCAGGAGCTGATTCGCAAAGTGCAAAACAACGAGCCGGTCCCGCCGGCACAGCAGCGCTTGCTCGCGCCCGGCGTGACCATGGGCGGCGCTCGACCCAAAGCGCTGATCGAGATTGCAGGCGAGCAATGGGTCATCAAGTTTGCCGACGGAGACCCCGCGGATACCCCACTGATCGAGCATGCGGCTATGACACTGGCGCAGAAGGCCGGCATCCGCACCGCGCAGACGATGCCCGTACGGCTGACGCACGGGCATGC
>DASQPK010000040.1:0-3991 GCA_035643995.1 Steroidobacteraceae bacterium
GGTAACGAAGCCGAAGTTGCGCACCGATGCGCCGCTTGATTGGGAATCGCGGTCAATGACAACGACGCGCAATCCCTTGAGCGCCGCGGCGCGTGCGCACGACAGCCCAATGATTCCCGCACCGACAACCGCAAGGTCAAACGTGCCGGAAACGGCAGATGGACAACCTATGATATGCATTGTTTCGCCTCAGGACCGGTTAATTAATGACAAAAACATGACAGCTGTGTGGCAGACCAGCCGCTGCGCCAAAAAACACCAGGCGCGCAATCAGGATAAACTCGTTTCGTGAACAACAAGCTTCAACAAGCGCTCGAAAGGGCTAATCCGGTTCTATTCAGCACTTTCGCGGGCCTGGCAGGCTTTGCGGCCTACTTTTCGATGTACGCATTCCGCAAGCCATTTTCGGTCGCCATCTTTGCCTCGGTTCCCGGATGGCACTTCGCACTTGACTACAAGATTGCGTTGGTGCTCGCACAGGTGCTCGGCTACGCCGTTTCGAAAATGATCGGCGTCAAGTTCATTGCAGAAGTCACGCCGAATAAGCGCGCCGGCGCCATCGTCGTCCTCATTTTCATGTCCTGGTTGGCCCTCCTCCTCTTTGCGGTGGTGCCCGCCCCCTGGAATGTGTGTGCCATGTTTCTAAACGGTCTGCCGTTGGGGCTGATCTGGGGACTGGTCTTTGGCTTCATGGAGGGCCGACGCACATCCGAGGTACTCGGCGCCATTCTGTGCGCAAGCTTCATTGTCTCCTCAGGAGCGGTTAAATCCGTCGGCAAACTGCTGATGGATGGCTGGCACATCAGCCCGTTTTGGATGCCGGCAGCAGCGGGTGCCATATTCTTCCCGCTACTCGGGGTGTCCGTCTGGGGACTCTCTCAACTGCCGGCGCCGAGCGCCCGAGATGAGTCCGAACGGGTACGCCGCGCACCCATGGACTCGGCTGCGCGTCTGCGCTTCCTCAGCCGCTACGGCGTAGGGATTGCGCTTCTGGTCCTCGCGTATGTACTGACCACCGCCATCCGCGACTTTCGCGACAACTTTGCGGCGGAAATCTGGACCGCGCTGGGATTTGGACATGCTGCGGCCGTGTTCACGGCCAGCGAACTGCCGGTTGCGGTGCTTTCCTTGGCCGTGTTGGGCGTCATTATCGTGGTGCGCGACAACGTAAAAGCGCTGCTTGTCATTCACGGCGTCGTTTTCGCCGGTCTGTTTCTGCTCGGTCTGTCGACCCTCGCCTTTCAGACCGGACTACTGTCACCGCTGGCGTGGATGATCTTGAGCGGGGCGGGGCTGTACATGGCCTATGTGCCCTTCAATGCGATGCTATTCGATCGCATGATTGCCGCGAGCGGCACCGTGGGGACGGCAGGATTTTTGATTTATGTTGCCGATGCCTTCGGATACCTGGGGAGCTGTGCGCTTTTATTGTGGCGCAACTTCGGATTGCTTCAACTTGACTGGCTGCAGGTGTTCACGGCAAGCGCGTACGGCGCGAGCATCGTCGGCATGATATTGATGGGTTTGTCGGCGATCTATTTTTTGCGCAAAACTGCACCTGTCAAACCCTTCGCTATCGAAGCAGCTCATTCACTGAATTGATGAGCAGGCGATAGTCCTCGAGCTTGGGCGTTGCCAAGCCGGCGACCTTGCCGGCGTCGTCCCAGCGCCTGACGCGCACGGCCTCGCGATAAAAGGATTCGGCCTCGAAGCGCGCCGTTTCGTCGCGCGTCATCGGACCGCCCTGCAGCTTGAGAGTGACTACCGAGGCCGGACTGAGCTTCGCAAAATACGCGCTTTCAGTGGCACAGAGGTAGCGTTTGGCGGGAACATGCAGGCGCACCGGCTCCGAAACTGCCGCGGGAAAACGCTGTGCCAGCCAGCGGCTACCCACTTCTTCGTGACGCGCATCGGTGGTCCAATCCGCGATATCGTCAGGCACTGTTTCGATGAGATGCCCCACATCGTGGAGTAATGCAGCGATCACGAGCGCCGGCGGCGCGGCCTTGGCTTGCGCAAAATAGGCCGCTTGCAGCATGTGCTCCGTCATCGACACCGGCTCGCCGTAGTACGCTCCCGCTCCGCGTTGCTCGAAAAGCGCGAAAATCTCATCGACCAGGCTCATGCGGAGGGCGCCGAGCTCAGCTGCCGCCGCAGCAGCGCCGATTCGCTGTAGACGCTGTCGCGCGTCAGGTAACAGCCGCGCAGATGGCGCGCATGCTTCGCTGAGGAGAACGGCGTACGCCCATGCAGGATGCGCTGATTGTCGAACAGCACGAGGTCGCCGCCGCGCAATCGAAACTTGAGCTGAAACTTAGGATCGCGCAATAACAGCGCGAACTTTCGATAGGCGCCATAGAACGCCTGCGTGTCCTCGAACGAGAGGCGCAGCGGCGCAATCGAACGATTGTTGTAATGCACGCCCGTCACCGCACCAGCGCAGGACAGTTGGATCAGGGGCCGTTCGGCATACAGGTCCGCATCCTTGGACTGATACCGGAACGGCACCGCGGTGCTCGTCAATCGTGCGAAGACGTCGGGATCGTCATGCCGCAGGTGCGCGGCCAGCGCGAGTCCATCGGCAAACAGACTCTCACCGCCGTCGGGCGATGCGATCAACATGTGCAGAGCTTGAAAGCCCGGCACGGGTTCTCGGTACGGATTATCGGTATGAAGACCCAACCCTAAGTCGGAGAACGCCAGGTTCTCAGGCTGCGCGACGGAGCGCACGTCGAACACCAGCCCATAGTTGGTCTCGGCGACGCGGCCGATCAAGGACATCGCCTCGAGAATGGCGCCCTCGGTGGCCGGCACCTCGCTCAAGAACGCAATGCCGTTGGTCAACAGCCGCGAAAGCCAGCGCGAGCGGTCCGCCGCGTTTTCCCTGACCTGCCGCAGCGTCAACCAGGCAAAATCGCGCGAAGCGTCCAAGGCTGCGCCCATCCAGGCCTGCATCGGCACCTGCTCGAAGGGCGTATCCGCCCGCGCGGCCAACCACTCAACATCAAACGTGGCGGTGTGAGGCTCGTTCTCCCAATGTACTTGTACAGCTCCCGCCTGCAGCGACGCGGAGCGAATCTTGGGCGCGGCCGGGAAATCCGCAATATCGACCAGCCGTTGGCCGCTGTGAGCATCGCGCTGTTCTGATTGATTGTCGCGCAGCCAGATGGCGGCGAACTGACTGGTCCGCCCATCCGCCCATCGCAAGGTCAGCGAATCGGCCTTCGCATGCACATCCTTGAGAGCAGCTGGAATTTTCATGGCATGTGGCGCCCGGCACGCGCGGCACGGGCGCTCAAGTAAAACAAATAGCCTGCGCCCCCAGCCGCCACTGCGCTTACCGCAGCCAGTGTCACAAATACGCCCTGCCAGCCGAACGACACCGACAATCTCGCCACGCTGTCGCCGGCCGCCACCGCGCCCAAGTAGCCAATGCCGTCGATGATGCCCGACGAGGCCGCCGAAGCTCGCTTGCCCCCGAAATCGAGCGCAAAGGCGCCGCCGAGGTACGAATAAGGTCCCAACAAGCAAAAGGCAATGATGCCGATCGCGACCAGCGGCAGCAGCGAACCGGCGGCGCTCGAGCGCATCGACATCAGCAGCAACAGGGCAGCCGCGGTGGCCGCCAATCCGAGAAACAGCACCAGCGAGCGGCCGTTGACGCCGATCCGATCGCTGAGCCATCCGGACGCAACCACGGACACCGCGCCCACTCCCGGGAAGATCGAGCTCATGCGCGCCGCATCGCTCACGCCATAGCCTAGGTAGTCTCGCAAATACACCGGTGTCCAAGTATTGAAGGTTTCTCGAATGATGGTGCACCCCAACGATAGAAAGCAAATCAGCAGGAATGCGCGGCTGCGCAGCAGCGGCAGCAGCAGGCTGCGTACGCTCGTGCGCGACTCCTCGGCGCCGAACAAATTCAAGGGATTGGGTTTGGCTTCATCAAACTTCAAGTCCTTGCGCGATTCGCGCAAGAATAACCCATTGA
>DASQPK010000041.1:0-18350 GCA_035643995.1 Steroidobacteraceae bacterium
ACGCGACGCTGCCGGCCGGAGCCTGGTACCAGCCTGGGTCCCGGTAGTCGCCGTGCGCGAGGTTGGCGCGGATCTTCATGACGGTAAACATGCCGCCCATTTCCATATCACCATGCGGACCCAACCCTGTCATCATCGGCAGGGTGTTCTCGGGCAGCGGCATGTTCATCGGCATGTCGCTCATCGCGCCGCCCGTGCTCATGTAGCCCGGCACGAGTGAGGTGATTTGCCTGGCCAGGTCGTCTTGTTCGACGCCGAAGGTGTTCGGCACGGTATGGCTCATGGCGTTCATGGTGTGATGACTTTTGTGGCAATGAAATGCCCAATCACCGGGTGCGGCGGCGGTAAATTCGATGGCGCGCATTTGGCCGACTGCGATGTCCGTGGTCACCTCCGGCCAGCGGGAGCCCGGCGAGGTCCATCCGCCATCGGTTCCCACCACCACGAATTCATGACCATGCAAGTGAATGGGGTGATTGGTCATGGTGAGATTGCCGACGCGAATCCTCACGCGCTCGCCGAGGCGCGCCACCATCGGCGCGGTGCCGGGAAACGCACGGCTGTTGAAAGTCCACAAATTGAAATCCAGCATGGTGCTGACTTTCGGCGTGTAGCTGCCGGGACTGATGTCGTAAGCGTTCAGCAGAAACACATAATCGCGGTCGACCGGCATGAACTTCGGATCTCTCGAATGCGTGACCCAAAAGCCCATCATGCCCATGGCCATCTGCGTGGTCTCGTCCGCGTGCGGGTGGTACATGAATGTGCCGGCGCGTTGCGCGGCGAATTCGTACACATAGGTTTGTCCGGGCTTGATCGACGGCTGATTGAGCCCCGCCACCCCATCCATGCCGTTGGGCAGGCGTTGACCGTGCCAGTGAACGCTGGTGTGCTCGGGCAAACGGTTGGTGACGAAAATCCGTACGCGATCACCCTCGACAACCTCGATGGTGGGACCCGGCGATTGACCGTTGTAACCCCAGAGATGCGCCCTCATTCCCGGAGCGATCTCGCGGATCACCGGTTCTGCAACCAGGTGAAATTCCTTCACGCCGCCGCGCATGCGCCACGGCAGCGTCCAGCCGTTCAAGGTTGCCACGGCGCGATACGGACGCCCGTTGGGTGGAATGAGCGGCGGCTGCATGGCCGCCGAATCGGTCGACACAATTTCGGGGAGCGCCGCGAGCGCGCTTTTGGCGACGGCGCCGGCCGCCACCGCGATCCCTGCACCCTTGAAAAATGTTCGTCGTGAAAGCATGAGTTTTCCCGTGAGCGTTACGATGCGGAATTGCCGAGCAGGGCGCCGTCGAGCCGCGACTTGGCGATCCAGAAATCGCGGACGCTTTGAATGTAGCCATCGACGCTGATCGCCTGTTCGCGGGCATCGGACAGCAATTCAAAAATACTGATGAGCGAGGCGTTGTAGCGCAGCAGATTCTGCTGCGCGATGGCCTGGCGCAGGGGCAGCACCTCGTCGCGCTGCCGCTGTGCCAGCTCAAAGGCCGCCCGGTAGCCGGCGTAGGCCGCCCTGATCTGGGAGCGAGCCTCGATCGCCGCCTGCGAAAAGCGATCGACGGCCTGCGCATAGATGGCTTCGGACTTTTTGACCCGGGCCGCGCCGCTGTCGAATATCGGAACCTCCAACGTGACCGTGTAGCCCCTTTCGTAGGGCTCTTCCCGCGAGCCTTGCCGCACGCGCGTCGCGCCGATGTCGAGCACATTGACGAAGCGCGTGCTCTTGGTGAGCCCGAGACTCTTGCTGAGTTCATCGACGTGCATGCGCATCAATTGCAAATCGAGGCGCTGCTGCAAGACGGAGCGTTCGACATCGGGAAGGGGTTCGAGGCTTGTGGGCAATTCCGGCAAAACATCAGCAAGCTGCAAAGCCGGCTGCGCGGCCGGCGGCGCGGATGGCTGCGCAGGCAGGCCCAGCAAGCCCAGCAATCTTTCGCGCGCAGATTCTTCGGCGAGCCGCGCGCGCGTGAGGTTTTGGACGGCGTCGCTGTAGAAACTCTGTTCGCGGGCTTGGTCCAGGCGATTCCAGTTGCCTGCCGACACCATCCTGTGCGCAAGCTCTGCGCCGGTTTCGGCTGCGGTGCGGACTTGTTGCAGATAGTTGAGGGACTGGCGCGCGCCGATCGCCGCGTAGAAGGCCTCGCGGGTGTCCTTGGCCAACTGCGCGACACGCTGAACACTCAAATTTTGGGTTTGTGCAAAGCGCCGCTTCTCGATGTCGTGGGCATAAGGCATGGTCAGCAGCGCGAGCACATTGAAACTCAAAGTCTCTTCGATGTCGTATTGTCCCGCCGCGCCGGCACGGCGCAGGTCGAATCGAGGGTTCGGCAGACGGCCCGCTTGCACCAGTTCGGCCTCGGAAATGCCCAATTCCTCAAAGGCCGCTTGCAGCGTGTGGTTGTTGAGCAAGGCAATCTGCACGGCATCTTCCACCGACAGGGGGTGCGCCAGAAGCGCCGTCACTCGAGCGTCCACTTCGGCACGGGCCTGCGCGGAGCGCGGCCATTTGACCTCCTGGCCCAAGTGCGTGCGCGTCGCGTTCGCCACCGCATCGAAACCGCCGTCCTGGGTAAAACCGGTGCAGCCGCCGAGGTCGAGCGCGGCGAGCATTATCAACAACAGAGGTGCGTGTCTCATATCGTCCTCGTCAATCGTCAGTGCGAAAATCAGCGCTGGAACAGCGCCAAGAATCAGCTTCAGACGAGACGCGGAGGACGATCGAGCCGGTCGAGAACGATGGCGGGCGGCGAGCGCACCGGCAGCAGTGCGCCGGGGATTGCCGGCCGAGGCGGGACCCGGAACAGGGGCATTACGGCAATCGCCGCTGCATGGCAACAGGTGCCGCAGTGATGGTGCTGCTGGGCAACGCCGGTGTCATGCGCGGTGTCATGCGCGCAGTGCTGCGCTGCCGTGGCTTCTGCGGCCGGTGCCGTGTCGAACGATCCACAACCCCAAGCGGAAGCAAATCCCTGCAGCGGCATGATCAATGCCAGCAGCAGGGCGAGCTTCATCGTTGGAGTCCGAAACGGTCTCATGGCAGGGCAAAACATATCACAGGCCGGGAACAATGCGCGTGAACTGTGCCCATCCTAAACTCCCCGGGCTACACTTCCGTCCAGGCCCACATATGGCGAGGTTTTACATGCGTGCACTGCAAATCCTAGGCGCGATATTGATTTTGGGGGGACTGTTCGTGCTCATCAAATCGCCGTCCTACTCGAGCGATAAGAGCGTGCTCAAAATAGGGGATGTGGAAGCCAAGGTTTCGCAAGAGCATGCGATTCCGCCCTGGGCGGGCGGCGCGGGCGTCGTGGCCGGCGTGATTCTCATCGTGGCCGGGGCACGCAAGCCGTAAGTCATTGACTTGGCTGGGCGAGAATTCCTTGTGTGCGATACCGAACATACGGAGTTTGAGCCGGGTGTATGATGGTCATGCCGGAGGCTTAATGACGGGGATGGTTTGCGGCGAAATTAAATTCTTCATGGAGTTTTGTGAACGCCTCACCTCCCAACCCTCGAATGAATCAGCTGCTGGCTGCATTGCCCGACAACGAATGGCAGCGCTGGCAGGCGCACCTGGAACCCGTCCACATGCCGCTCGGCCAAGTGCTCTACGAGCCGGGCGCGACGTTGAGCCATGTCTACTTTCCGACGGACGCCATCGTGTCGCTACTGTACGTCATGGAGAACGGCGCGTCGGCGGAAATCGCCGTGGTGGGCAACGAAGGCATCGTCGGAATATCGCTGTTCATGGGCGGCGAGTCCACGCCCAGCCGCGCGGTGGTGCAAAGCGCGGGAAACGGTTTCCGGCTGCGCGCTCAAATGGTGAAAGATGAGTTCAATCGCGCCGGCCCCGTGCTGCACTTGTTCCTGCGCTATACCCAAGCCCTCATCACGCAGATGGCGCAGACCGCGGTATGCAATCGGCATCACTCGCTTGACCAGCAGTTGTGCCGCTGGCTGTTGCTCAGCCTCGATAGGCTGCAGAACAATGAGCTGGTAATGACGCAGGAGCTGATTGCAAACATGCTCGGTGTGAGGCGCGAAGGCGTCACCGAAGGGGCGTTGAAACTGCAGCAAGATGGCCTTATCCGCTACGCGCGCGGGCGAATCACCGTGTTGGACCGGGTGGGGTTGGAGCAGCGCACCTGCGAATGCTACGAGGTGGTCAAGAAAGAGTACGACCGCCTATTGCCGAATACGCAGGCTGCCTAGCGCCCGCACCCTTTCTTTATGTACGCTGCCAGACGGTTGCTGGGTAGGATTTAGCGGATACTGGCGCCATGGCGGGCGCCCAGAATCATCTGATCGAATTGCTGCCGCGCGCAGCGCGGCGGACATTGCTGGCCATTTGCGAGCCGGTTGAACTGGTATTGTCCGACAAGCTATACGCACATGAAGCGGTTACGCGCTATGCGTACTTTCCCGTCGATGCAACCATTTCCCTGGTGACCCCCATCGACGGGAAGCCGGTGCTGGAGGTCGGCATGGTTGGCCGCGAAGGCATGGTCGGCGCGGAACTGGTCTTGGGGGTGTTGAAGGCGCCTCTACACACCGTGGTGCAGGGTGCCGGAACAGCATGGCGCATCCCCAGCCGGGCATTTCGCCGCGAATTGGCGGCCAGCCCCGCACTGCGGCTCTGCCTGAACCGGTATCTCTACGTGCTCATGGTGCAGATGGGCGCTGCGGCCGCATGCCTGCGGTTTCACCTCATCGGTCCGAGACTCGCCCGCTGGCTGCTGATGATGCAGGATCGAGCCCATTCCGATAACTTCTATGTCACTCATGAGTTCCTCGCCTATATGCTCGGCGTGCGCCGGGTAGGCATCACGACTGCGGCAGGCCTGTTGCAGCGTGAGGGCCTCATCGAATATCGGCGCGGCGAGATGATCGTCTTGAGCCGCCGCGGTCTCGAGGCTGCGGCATGCGGGTGCTATGCCGCGGATCAGCGCTCCTACTCGACGCACCTGCACTAGCCCTCTCTTCGGTCGACTATCCACGACTACGGGGGGTTGGGGGTGGCAAGCGCTGGTGTACTATCGGCAAAATTCATAACGAATTGCCGGGGTTACCTCTTGCTCGACTCGATCCAACTGCCCGACGCGCGGCACACGCGACGCATCCTGCTGGCCAGCATGATCGGCACCACCATCGAATTCTACGATTTCTATATCTATGCCACCGCCGCGGTGCTGGTATTTCCAAGGCTGTTCTTTCCGAAAGGCGATCCCGCCATCGCCACCTTGCAGTCGCTGGCTACTTTCGCGCTGGCATTTGTCGCGCGGCCCATCGGATCCGCCATCTTCGGGCACTTCGGCGATCGCGTCGGACGCAAAACGACGCTGGTCACAGCCTTGATGACCATGGGAATCTCGACCATTTGCATCGGATTGCTGCCCACCTATGCGTCCATCGGGGTGTATGCGGCGGTGCTCCTGGCGCTCTGCCGGGTGGGGCAGGGGATCGGTTTGGGGGGTGAATGGGGCGGCGCCGTGTTGCTCGCGACCGAGAATGCGCCCCCCGGCAAGCATGGCTGGTACGGCATGTTCCCGCAATTGGGTGCGCCTCTGGGGCTGATTTTTTCCATCGGCGCGTTCCTGCTGATCAGCAACAACCTCTCGGAGGCGCAATTGTTCAGCTGGGGATGGCGGATACCTTTTTTGGCCAGTACCGTGCTGGTGGCGGTGGGCCTGTACATACGCCTCCAGTTGGTCGAAACCCCGGCGTTCAAGCGCAGTGTTGCCCAGGGCGAACGCGTGCGCGTGCCTTTCGCCGTCGTGTTTGCGAAATATCCCGTGCAACTGTGCTTGGGCACACTCGGGTCCACGACCACTTTCGTCGTGTTCTACCTAGTCAATATCTTTGCGCTGGGTTGGGCCACGAACTCGCTCGGGTTTCCACGCCAACAATTTCTGATCATGCAAATGCTGGCCGCGGTGTTTTTCGGCTTGATGATACCCATCGCAGGATCCCTGGCCGATCGCATCGGCGGACGTGTGATGCTGATCATCGCCACGCTGTTGATCATCGCATTCGGTTTTGGCTTTCAGCCCCTGTTCGGCGCGCATGAGACGGCCGCCGTGTTCGTGTTTTTGGCATGCGGCTTCGGCTTGAGCGGCCTGTCCTACGGCCCGCTGGGCAGCGCGCTGGCGACTCTATTTCCGACGCCGGTGCGCTACACCGGCACTTCGCTGACCTTTAATTTCGCCGGCATCCTGGGCGCTTCGATCGCGGCGCCCATTGCGACCTGGCTGGCATTGCATTACGGTCTGGCGTTCGTCGGGTACTATTTGTCGACGGCCGGCTTCATTACGCTCATTGCGCTCATATTCATCAGGGGTGAAAAAAAATGAATCCACATAAATTCACGATTGCCGCCTCATTGCTGTGTGCAGTTTCGCTCCTGGCCACCCTGCCTGCGGCGGCCGATGAATACGACGCTGCGCTGAAGGCTGCGGGCCGCCCAGCGGCTGATTCGGCGCGCGATGCGCTGGACCATCCGGCCGAGATACTGCGCCTCGCAGGCATCAAGCCGGGCATGAAAGTCGCTGATGTGCTCGCGGGAGACGGCTACTACAGCGAATTGCTCAGTTATATCGTGGGCCCCAAGGGCCAGGTGTTGCTGATCAACAATCTCGCCTTCGACAATTGGAGCCAGCCGGATTTGAAAAATCGTTTGGCCGGCGACCGCTTTGCCAATGTGACGCATGAAACGGTCGATCTTAGCGACATGAAATTGCCGGCCGCGAGCTTGGATGCGGTTCTGCTGGTCAAGGTGTATCACGACCTGTACTGGGTCAATACCAGTCCAAAGAACCCCTGGCCGAAAATTGACGCCGGCGGCGTGCTCGATCAGTTGTCGCGCGCGCTCAAGCCCGGCGGTGTCTTGCTGCTGATCGACCATTCGGCCAAGGCCGGACATGGAAAAGCCGATGCGGGCGAATTGCACCGCATAGAAGAGGCTTTTGCGGTCAAAGACTTCGCCTCACACGGATTCAACGTCGTTGCAAAAAGCGACCTGTTGAGAAGACCGGATGATGCGCGGGATTTGATCAGCTACAAAGGCCCTGCGCTCGGCAAGACCGATCGCTTCGTCCTGGTGCTTCGCAAGACTTGAGCGTGAGACAGAAATCAGACCACCGAATTCAGCCAGCGCGACATGGTGGTGGAATCCATGGCGCCTGAGTGGCGGGCGATTTCCTTGCCCGACCGGAATACGATCATGGTCGGGATTGCACGGATATTGAAGCGTTCGGCCGGCGCCGGTTCATCCTGCGTATTCAATCTGGCAAAGCGCAGCTTGGGTTCCAACTGACGCGCGGTTGCTTCGTAGAAAGGCGCCATGGCGATGCAGGGCCCGCACCACGGCGCCCAGAAATCCACGACCAAGGGCAGCTCGCTGCGGCCGATGTGCCTGTCGAAATTGGTCGCGGTCAGCTCGACCGGCTTGCCTTCGAACAATGGAGATCGGCACTTTGGGCAGCGCGGAGCGTCCTTGAGCCGATCGCTCGGCAGACCCACGACCGAGTCGCAATGTCCGCAAACCACTTCAGTGCGCTCGCTCATGCAATCCCCCTATTTGGGTTGAGCAATCAAGATCAGAAAACTATCGGGCACGACGGTGGCGTGCGGCCTCGGCTGCTCGTCGGTCGCCGCGGGCGGCGGTCCGAATTGCGCGGCAGCCATATAAATCTTGTGCGTGGCAGGATCGAGCTCCATGGTGCGGGCGCTGACCTGCGTGGTGACCGTCGCGATCACGCGATACTCGTCCGGCGAATCTTGATGAATCACGGTCAGGGTGCCGTCGATGCCGTTGGAACTGAACACCAGGCCGAGCTCGGGATCGAACACCGCTCCGTCGGATCCCCGGCCGATGATCACTTGGGCGATGGACTTGCCGGACACCGAATCCGTCACGGCCATCACTTGATTTGCGCACACGGAGAACAATCGATGGTTGGTTACATCAAAAGCCAGTCCCGTGGGATTCGCGCATTCCTTCAGCGGCCACCTGGATTTCACCGCGAGAGATTTGGCGTCGATGAGAACCAGCCGGCCCGGGGCGCTGTCGATGTTCACATAAACATGCCCGGCTTCATCCGTCGCCATGAACTCCGGAGGCCCCGGCAGCGGCACGGTCGCCACGACCTGCAGTGTGCCGGCATCGATCACCGTCAGATTTGAGCTTTCACGGTTGGCCGTTATGATGTGATTCTGTTGCGGCTCGTAAAGAATTGCATCCGGAGAAATTCCGGAGACCGGCACCTCTTGAATCACGTGCAGGGTATCGAGTTCGAACACCGAGACGGTGTTGGTCCGGCCATTGCTGGTGAAGCCGCGCTTCAGCGCGGGTGCGAACGCAACGCCATGAACGCCCCCCGTATGAGGAATGCTCCCCACCAGTTTCCCGCTGACGGTTTCGATCACATCGACGCGCTCCTCGCGCGTGACGAACAGCCGGCCGCCGCTGCCTTCCAACGCCAGGTAATCCCACCCGTTGGTCCCGCCCACCTTCCATGATCTCGCCACCTTGTAATCGGCCGGGGGAATGGGCGATGCATCGGCACGCGCGATCTCGGCCGCCAAGGGCAACGCGCACGCGGCGAGCACGAATAAATTACGCAGCATCGTGGCCTTGAAAATCCGGTGAGGGGACAGTTTACGCAAGGATTGCGCGAGAAGAAATCGTGCGGGACCGCAAGTGTAATAAATACACGGCATCTGCGACAGCATGGGGTAGGTTGAAGGGCTGCCGAAACCTTCGCCGGCGCCCGCAATCATAACATTTCCGCATCACCAATTACGCAAACAACACTTCACAGGAATGCGCGCGTCACGGATGATGCGCGCACCACGAGTATCGGCTCTGGGATATCAGGAGAATGGGATGTCTATTCGGTCAATGGCTGCTGCGGCAGGCGTCGGCGCCATTTTCATCAATTTCGGCAGCTCGGCCGCAACCCAGCCTGCGGTGTCGGTGAACGACGCCGCAGGGCTGGAGGAGATCGTGGTCACCGCACAGCGTCGGGAGGAATCGGCGCAAAGCGTCGGCATCGCCATGTCCGTGCTGTCGGGACAGAGCCTGGCCGACAAGTCGATCGCATACATCAACGATCTGCAAAATGCCGTCCCCAGCCTGCAAGTGGAGCCCGCATTCGGCAGCAGTCAACCGCAATTTCGCCTGCGGGGAGTGGGGTTCATCGACTACACCTCGAACAATACCTCTCCGGTCGGCGTCAGTCTGGACGGCGTGGCGTTTGCGCTGCCGATCCAGACTCAGGGCCAGTTGTTCGACATCGACCGCGTCGAGGTCCTGCGGGGTCCCCAAGGCACCTTGTACGGGCGCAATACCACGGGGGGCGAGATCAATTTCATCAGCAATCGACCCACGGCTGAAACCCACGCGGGATTCTCGCTGGAGTACGGCTCGCACAATGAAGTCAACGCAGAAGGGTTCGTGTCGGGCGCCATCGCCGATGGCTTGACCGGGAGGCTGTCGGTTGCCACCGAACAGGGCGGCGCATGGCAGCGCAATCGCGTGACCGGCCAATCATTGGGCGACAAGGACAAAGTCGCAGTTCGGGGGCAATTACAGTGGGAGCCCGCGGAGGCTTTCAATTTTCGCTTAGGTGTTCATTGGGCGCAGGACAAATCCGACGAGCAAGGACTCTACCTGCTCAAGCCCTTTCCCTTTGCGCCGGGCATACCGCCGGTCTTACCGGCAGATACCTCGCGATATGTCACGGGTTGGGCGCTCAATCCCGCCTTCGCCAAGCTCATCGGCATCCGTGCCGATTCCAAGCCGGGGCTGGACAACAGCAATAATGGTGCTGATCTTACGGCCAATATCGATTTTGGCGGCGCGATGCTCACCAGCATCACCGCCTATAACAAGCTCATCAGGCGCGAATACGGCGATTGGGACGCCACGCAATTCGACGACTCCGATGAATACTTGAACAGTGATTTCAACGTGTTCTCACAGGAGCTGCGCCTGGCGTCCACGGCCAAGGGACCGTTGCAATGGGTGGCGGGTGTTTTTTATTCCAACGAGGATCTTCACGAAAATTTCTATTCCGACCTGACCGACCGCTTGGGCGGCATTGCGGTCACCACGTATGAGCAGGTGGCGAATTCGGTCGGCGTCTTCGCTCAGGGCAGCTACCAAATCACCGACAGCTTCAAGGCGACTCTCGGAGTCCGCGAGGATCACGAGACACGGGAATTGAAGGGCCTGAATACCAGCTTCTTGCCGGGGGTGCCCTCGTTTACGGGAGGTGCGCTGGGCGGCTCGATCACCTCGAATTTGCCGTCGGGAAAAATCGAGCTCGACTACACGCCCATCGCGGACACGATGATCTACGCAAGCATCAGCCGCGGCGTCAAGTCGGGCGGATTTACCGCACACAATACCTTGAGCGCGCCGGCGGCAGACCCCTTCGAACCGGAGAAACTCACGGCGTACGAAGTCGGTGCGAAGTCCGACCTGACTCGAACGCTGCGCCTCAATGCAGCGGTGTTCTATTATCGATACAAAGATCAACAGATATTGGGCAAGGTATTCGACAACGTCTCGCAGTCCTTCATCGGCCGTTTCGTCAATGCCAATTCGCGGCTCAGCGGCGGTGAGGTGGACCTGCAATGGCGGCCGATGGCGGCGCTCGCCGTCTCGCAGTACGTGGGTGCCGTGGAAGGCTACTACACCAGCCGGCTTCTCAATGCGCCGCTTGATCCGAGCCAGCCGCCGGTCGATTACAACGGCAGGCCGGAGAGCTTTCCGAAGTGGAGTTACGGCGGCGATATCAGTTATTCCTGGAATATCGGCGCCTATAGCCTGACCGCCGAATCCAACTATAGTTTCCACGACACCTATAGTCAGTTCTTCTTGTTGGGCAGCAACGATTTCACCATTCCGAAGTACTGGCTGGCGAATGCGAATTTGTCTTTATCGCCGGCGTCCGGCGCGCCCTGGACCGTGACGCTGTGGGGTCGAAACATTTTCGACAAGTCCTACGACATTACGCGCAATTTCTTCCTGCCGACTTCTGAGGTCGCCGCCGCCGGCGAGCCCACGACGGTCGGGATCCGACTGACGTACAAATACTAGGAAAAGCGATGTGGAAAATTCTCGGCATCCTATTGGCGATTCTGATCGTGGTCATCCTCGGGGCGTGGCTCAAGCTTCGCGGCCCCGATATCCCGTTTCAGACCTTGGAGGGAAGGTACGCCGACGCCGATTCGCATTTCGTGGATTTGCCCGGCGGCTACCACGTGCACTATCGCGACGACGGCAATCAGAATCTGCCGCTGCTGGTGCTGCTGCATGGATTCGGCGATTCCTACATGACTTGGGAAGGCTGGGTACGGGAATTGAACAAGCAGTTCCACATCATCAGCGTGGATTTTCCCGGGCACGGGTTGACGCGTGCGCCGCAGGGCAGCCGCTTGAACGGCGAGGGCTTGGCGGACTTTGTCGATGCCTTCGCGGCGACGCTCGCACTGCCGAAGTTTGCAGTGGCGGGCAATTCCATGGGCGGCGGCGCGGCTTGGCAGCTCGCGGTGCGCCATCCGCAGCGAGTCGATGCATTGATTCTCGTCGATGCGGCCGGATTTGCGAATGACACGCCGCCCGGCAAGGTGCCGCTGGCCTTCAAGATCCTGCGATATCCGATTGGCCGGACTATCTTGAGCAAAATCGACAATCGACCGCTGATCGAGGAGGGCCTGAAGACGGACGTCTACGACAAATCATTGATTACGCCGGCGCTCGTGGATCGTTTCGCCGAATTTCAGCGAGCCCCGGGCCATCGCGAAATACTCATGAGCATCGATATGGGCGCGCCGGCGAGACCGACGGCGGACTTGGTGTCGACCATCAAAGCGCCGACCTTGATATTGTGGGGAGAAAATGATCCGCTCATCGAACCGGCCGCGGCGAAGAAATTCGCGGCGGCGATACCGGGCGCCACCTTGATCACCTATCCCAAGGTCGGGCATTTGCCGCAGATCGAGATTCCGCAGCGCTCGGCGGCGGACGTGGCGGCGTTCCTCAAGGCGCGCTAAAGCGCTTGAAGCGCGCAGGGTCCGGTATCATTCGGGCATGGTGCGAGACTACCTGGGCAATGCGGTCACCGGACAGCGCGACACGGTGCGCTCCATTGATGACTTCATCGAGGGCTACCTGGCGTATGAAACGCGTGCCGAGCAGATTCTGCCGGCCGCGGACGCAGACCCCGGTTCCTGCATGGCCAACGTCTATGCGGGAATTCTGTGGATGCTGCTGGAGGCTCCGCAGGCCGCTTCACGCGCAACCAAGTACCTGAGCGCGGCTGAACTCGCAGCGCCGGACGCGACCCGGCGCGAGCAACTCAATGCCGCCATGCTGCGCGCCTGGGTCGACGATGATCTTGGGCGCACGATTCGCCTTTGCGATCAAATCTCGGATGAATTTCCGCGGGATCTCGCCATCGTCAAGACGCATCAGTACTTCGAGTTCAATCGCGGCAATGCGCCGGAGATGCTGCGGGTCGCGCTGAAAGTCGGTGCGCCGAACATGGACGTTCCGTATGTGCACGGCATGACGGCATTCGGCTATGAACAATGCCACCTGCTCGAGGAGGCGGAGTTCGAGGCGCGCACCGCGCTGGCGATGCGGCGCAAGGAACCCTGGGCGCAGCATGCGCTGGCGCACGTACTCTTGACGCGCGGGCGCATGGATGAGGGGGCGCTGTTTCTCGAGGAAGTGGCCGATACCTGGTCCGGATTGAACTCCTTCATGCTGTCGCACATTTGGTGGCATTTGGCGCTCTTCTATTTGAGCCAGGGGCGCTACGCCCAAGCGCTCGATCTTTATGATCGGCATTGCTGGGGTATTGCCAAGGATTATTCACAGGATCAGGTCGGCGCCGTCTCGCTGTTGGCGAGATTCGAGCTGGCCGGCATCGATGTGGGATCGCGCTGGCAGGATGTGGCCGATCATCTTGCGGCGCGCACCGCGGACACGGTTCAGCCCTTTCTGACATTGCAATATCTTTACGGCTTATCAAGGGCCGGCCGCCCCGAGGCGCAAGTTTTGTTGGACGCGGTTGCTGCGTACGCCCGGCGCGCCCCTGAGTTCAGCCGCGCGATTTGGCAGGAGGTGGTGCTGCCCGGCTGCGAAGGACTGTACGCCCATGCGCGCGGTGACCATGCCTTGGCCTGGCATCGCCTCAGCGTGGCCGTGCCGCGCATGGCGGAGACCGGCGGCAGCCATGCGCAGCGGGATTTGTTCGAGCAGATTTTGCTCGATGCCGCGCTCAGGAGCGGACGATCGAGCGTTGCACAACACATGCTGGAACTGCGGCGCGCCGCCGACCCCAACGGGGTGCCGGTGAACACCCTGCTGGCCTCGCTGTACGCCGAACTCGGCCTGCCCGCCCAGGCTGCGCAGGCACGCGGCAAAGCCGCGCTCACTCGCGCTCGACATGCGCCGGGAGAATCATGACCCAAGATCCCTGGGAAGATTTGTTCGCGATGATCGATGGCCGGCGCGGCGAGCTGGTCGACCTGGCGCAGGCCTTGATTCGTTTTCCCACGGTCAATCCGCCCGGTGAAGCCTATCGGCCCTGCGCGGAATTCATCGGCCGGCGGTTGAGCGCGCGCGGTTTCGCCGTCGAGTATGTGCATGCCGCCGGCACGCCCGGCGACAGTGAGCGCCATCCGCGCATCAACGTCATCGCGCGCCGCGACGGCGCTGCGCGCGGGCCCTGCGTGCACTTCAACAGCCATATCGATGTCGTGCAAACCGGTGCCGGGTGGACCCTCGATCCGTTCGCCGCGATCCTCAAGGACGGCAAAATCTATGGGCGCGGCGCCTGCGACATGAAGGGTGGACTCGCGGCATCCATCATCGCGGTCGAAGCGCTGATCGATTCAGGCGCGAGCCTGCCGGGAACGCTGGAAATCTCCGGGACCGTCGATGAAGAATCCGGCGGCTACGGCGGCGTGCACTACTTGGCGGAGCGCGGTTGGTTTTCCCCGCCGCGCGTCGATCACGTCATCATTCCCGAACCGCTCAACGTGGATCGCGTGTGCATCGGGCATCGCGGCGTGTGGTGGGCCGAGATAGAAACGCACGGGCGCATGGCGCATGGGTCGATGCCTTTTTTGGGCGACTGCGCCGTGCGCCATATGAATGCCGTCATTGATCGCCTGGAACGCGATCTTTACCCCAAGCTCGTGGCGCGGCGCACGAGCATGCCGGTGGTGCCGTCAGGCGCGCGGCATTCGACCTTGAACCTCAATTCCATCCACGGGGGTCAGGCTGAATCCTTGGGCTACCCGGCGCCCTGCGTTCCCGACTCCTGTCGCTTGGTGATCGACCGCCGCGTGCTGATTGAAGAGAGTATGGACGGCGTCAAAAGCGAGGTGCGCGAGCTGCTGGAGCAGCTGGTGAGGGAACGGGAGGGTTTTACCTATGATCTTCGCGACATCTTCGAAGTGCAGCCGACGATGGCGGATCGCAACGGTCCGGTGGCGCGCAGCACCGCGGCCGCGATACGCCGCGTGATCGGCCGCGAGGCCGAGTTCGTTTGCTCACCCGGTACCTACGATCAGAAGCATATCGACCGCATCGGAAAATTGCGGGATTGCATTGCCTACGGCCCCGGCATTCTCGATCTGGCGCACCAGCCGGACGAATATGTGCTGATCGAGGACATGGTGAATTCCGCAAAAGTGATGGCGATGGCCGCCCGATCGCTGCTGTTCGGCACGGCGTGAAATAATGAACTCAGCGCTGAGTCGTGTTGCGCTCTCAGCGATGGTGTTGCTGGCCGGCGTGGTGTCGCTCGCGCCCTGTGCCCGCGGCGCGCAGCGAGCGATCATCGGTACGCAGCTTGAACCGCCGATACTCGATCCGACCGCGAATCCTGCCGCGGCCATCTCCGAGGTGCTGTACGGCAATGTCTATGAGGGGTTGGTGCAATTCGCAGCCGATGGGTCGGTGCTGCCGAAGCTTGCGCTGTCGTGGGATGTTTCGGACGACGGCCTGGTCTATGTTTTTCATTTAAAGAGCGGCGTGCGGTTTCACGACGGCAGCGCCTTTGACGCGGCCGCCGCCAAGGTGTCGCTGAACCGCATGATCGCGCCGGGCTCGGTGAATCCCCAAAGGTCGCGTTTTCGCGCGATCCGCGCGGTCGAAGCCGTGGATCCTGAGACCTTGAAGCTGCTGCTCACGCAGCGCTCCGGAGGACTGCTGCAGTCGCTTGCTTTTGGTTCTGCCGTGATGGTGTCGCCGCAATCCGCGGCGAACAATGCGGCGCAACCCGTCGGCACCGGTCCGTTTCGATTTTTGCGCTGGCGACGCGGCGATTCCATCACGCTGGAGCGCAATCCGGATTTTCAGGGTGCGCAGCCGCAGTTGGACCAGGTCACCTTCAAGTTCATCACGGATCCGACCGCGGCTTATGCCGCCTTGATGGCCGGTGATGTCGATGCGTTCTCCAACTATCCGGCGCCGGAGAGCTTTGCCCAGTTTGCCGCCGATCCGCGTTTTGCCGTATTCACCGGGACCACCGAGATGGAGACTGTGCTGGGCTTGAATGAGCGCATCGCGCCGTTGGGCAATGTGCTCGTGCGTCGAGCCATCTCCTACGCCTTGGACCGCCGCGCCATCATCGACGGCGCCATGTACGGTTACGGCACGCCGATCGGCAGCCATTTCCCGCCGGGCAATCCTGCTTACGTCGATCTGACGGGCGTGTATCCGCATGATGTGGCCAAGGCCAAGGCGTTGCTGGCCGAGGCCGGATACCCCAACGGCTTGTCGATGACGTTGAAGCTGCCGCCACCCAGCTATGCGCGCCGCAGCGGCGAGATCGTGGCCTCGCAATTGGCGCAGATTGGTATCCGTGTCAGCATCGAAAATCTCGAATGGGCGCAGTGGCTGGATCAGGTCTACACCCGCCACGACTTTGACATGAGCATCGTGGGGCACGCCGAGCCATTGGACTACGACATCTACGCCCGCGATGATTATTATTTTGGATATTCGAATCCTGAATTCAAAGCCCTGATCGGTGCGCTGGACGACACGGTCGAGCCTGCGAGGCGCAGGGATTTGCTGCAGCAGGTTCAGCGCAAGCTCAGCCTGGATGCGGTGAACGGGTTCTTGTTCCAGTATCCGCGACTGGATATTTGGAATGCGCATCTGCACGGCATCAGTTTCGACAATGTGTTGGGGGTGGTCGATGTGAGCCGCGCTTACTACGATGCTGCGCTCGCGCGCCATGACGAGTTCGCCGCGCAAGCCCGCCGGCCGCCCGCATTTCGATTTGCCGGCATGCTTTTCGTCGCGGGATTGGCCATTTTATTGGGCCTGGCGGCGCGCCGGTTCGGCAGCGCGTATCTCGTTCAGCGCGTGGCGGTGCTGCTGGCGACATTGCTGGCCGCGACCGCCGTCGTCTTTGTCATCGTCCAAGTGGTGCCGGGTGATCCTGTGCGCTACATGATGGGTCTGCAGGCGGATCCGGACTCGGTGGCGGCATTGCGCCACCAGCTCGGTTTGGACGCCGCGCCCTGGCAGCGCTATCTATCGTGGATCGGCGGACTGCTGCACGCTGATTTTGGGATCAGCTACACCTATCGCATTGCGGTGAGCGCCCTCGTGGCCGAGAGGCTGCAAGTGTCGCTGCCGCTGGCGATATACGCACTGCTGCTGTCCACCGCGCTCGCCTTTTGCGTCGGCTTATTCGCCGCGGCCAGGCGCGGGCGCGCCGCCGATACGATGTTGAGCGGCATCACCCAGCTGGGGCTGGCCGTGCCCAATTTCTGGCTGGGAATGCTGTTGGTGCTGCTTTTTGCGGTCGAACTTCACTGGGTATCCGCGGGCGGCTTTCCCGGCTGGGAGGCGGGATTCTGGACGGCCATGAAAGCACTGACGCTGCCCGCGATTGCCTTGGCGATGCCGCAGGCCGCGATCTTGGGCAGGGTGCTGCGCGGCGCGCTCATCGACACCTTGCACGAGGACTATATCCGTACCGCGCGAGCCAAGGGCGCAGGCGGAAGGCAGTTGCTGTGGCGCCATGCGTTGCCCAACGCGCTGCTGCCGGTTCTGACCATCGTAGGGATGCAGTTCTCATTTCTCTTGGCGGGCGGTGTGATCATTGAAAACGTGTTCTTCCTGCCGGGCTTGGGAAGGCTGGTGTTTCAAGCCATCGTGCAGCGGGATCTGATCGTGGTGCAAAGCGTGGTTCTGATTCTGGTCTTTGCGGTGGTGAGCGTGACTTTCTTGGTGGATCTTGCCTACGTGCTGGTCAATCCGCAGTTGCGGCCGGTGCACAGCGCATGAAGCGCATGAACATGGATTCGCGCAACACGGCATTCATCGCCGGCGCCGTCATCACGGCGCTTTTCATCGGCATGGCGCTGCTCGCGCAGTACTGGACGCCGTTCGATCCGCGGGTGCTGCTCATTGTCGATAAGCTGCAGGCGCCCAATGCTCATCACTGGTTCGGTACCGATCAACTGGGCCGCGACGTGTTGTCGATGATCATGCTCGGCGCACAGACATCCGTCGGCGTGGCGGCGCTGTCGGTGGCCATTGGAGTGTTCGTGGGCGTGCCCTTGGGGTTGTTTGCGGCCGCGCGCCGCGGAGCGATCGATGAGCTGGTGATGCGCGGCAACGACTTGATTTTCGCATTTCCCGCCTTGCTGCTCGCCATCTTGATGACCGCCGTCTTCGGTCCCGGCGCCGTCAACGCCATCATTGCCATCGGCATCTTCAACATCCCGGTGTTCGCGCGCGTGACGCGCGCCGGTGCTCTGCAATTGTGGACTCGGGACTACGCCTTGGCCGCGCGTGTCGCGGGCAAGGGACCCTTGCGGATCTCCTGGGAGCACATGCTGCCGAACTTGGTTGGGCTCCTCGTCGTCCAGGGCACGATTCAGTTCTCCTTGGGGGTGATCGCCGAGGCAGGCCTGTCATACGTGGGCTTGAGCGCACAGCCGCCGACACCCAGTTGGGGCCGCATGCTCAATGAGGCGCAAACCTTGACGGCGCTGGCGCCGTACCTTGCGCTCTTTCCAGGTTTTGCCGTGTTGCTGTTCGTCTTGGGATTGAACCTGCTCGGCGAGGGATTGCGCCGCCGCGCCGGGCGCCCGTCATGACGGCGCCGCTGCTGGAAATCGAGGATTTGTGTGTCGGCATAGGCGCAACCGGCATCGTCAAGAATTTGTCGCTCGAAGTCCATGCCGGGGAAATCCTCGGTCTGGTAGGCGCTTCCGGATCCGGAAAATCGATGACGGCGCTCGCCGTCATGCAACTGCTGCCGGAGAGCGCGGCCATGACGGGGACG
>DASQPK010000042.1:0-12779 GCA_035643995.1 Steroidobacteraceae bacterium
AAAATTCGTCGGCGTGTGGTGGGAAATGCACGTGAACAAATCCACCTGGGAAAGCGGGCCCAAGCATGGTGCCAACACCCGCAATGTCGAGCGTTACATGGACTTCGCAGCCAAGTACGGCTTCGACGGCGTGCTCGCGGAAGGCTGGAACTTGGGCTGGGACGGCGATTGGACCGCGAACGGCGACAAATTCAGCTTCACAAAATCTGTTCCGGATTTCGACATGGATGCGGTGGTCGCGTATGGGAAGCGACTCGGCGTCCAACTGATTGGCCACAACGAGACCGCGGGTGCCGTGCCCAACTACGAAGCACAGTTGGGCGATGCGTTGCGCATGTATGAAAAGCACGGCGTCACCATCGACAAGACCGGCTACGTCCGCCATAGCGGCGACATCATCGACGAGAAGGGCGAGCGCGAATGGTTCGCCGGCCAGTACATGGTGCGCCACAACCTTCATGTGGCCGAAGTCGCGGCGGCTCACCACATCGCCATCGATGCGCACGAGCCGGTCAAAGATACGGGGCTGCGCCGAACGTGGCCGAACATGATCAGTCGCGAAGGCGCGCGCGGGCAGGAATATAACGCGTGGGGAATTCCGACCAATCCGCCCGAGCATACCGTGATCATTCCCTTTACTCGAATGCTCGGCGGGCCCATGGATTTCACACCGGGCATCTTCGATATCGCTCACGGTCAGCAAGACGTCACGCGGCGCGTGCAATCAACCGTGGCCACGCAGCTCGCGGAATACGTCGTTCTTTACAGCCCCATCGAAATGGCTGCGGATCTGCCGGAGAACTACGAGGCGAGGCTCGATGCGTTCCAGTTCATCCGCGACGTGCCCACCGATTGGGAGACCTCCAAGACGCTGCAGGGCGATATCGGCGACTTTATCGTGGTCGCACGGCTGCAGCGCGGCGGGAAGGACTGGTTCTTGGGCGCCTTGACCAATGAGAACGCCCGCAAGCTGACGCAGCCACTATCGTTTCTCAACCCCGGCAAGCACTACGAGGCACAGATCTATAGCGACGGTCCGGGAGCGGACTATCGCACCAATCCGCTACCCCTGAGCATTGAACACTTTGCCGTGACCCAGAAGGACACCCTGGAGATCGACATGGCCCCGGGGGGCGGCACCGCCATTCGGTTCAAGTGCCTCGACTGAATGTCAGTAGATCTTGTCGCCCTTTGCCACCCCGAAAGGCGACGGCGGCGCGGAGACGCCGTTTACCGAGGTGCCGCCATTGTGGAGGCTCGGAAACCAGGGCTGCATGTTTTGGGGGAATCCAATAGGCGGCTTCGTCAGCGCGTCGAGCCGGCCAAGCTCCTCGGCCGAGAGTTTGACGTCGAGCGCCTTGAGGTTGTCCTCGAGCTGTGCGAGCCGTCGCGCGCCGATAATCGTCGAGGTCACGCCGGGCTGCGCCTGAACCCAGGCCAGCGCGACGCGGGGGACCGTGCTCGCGTGCGCTTTGGCGATGATGTCCAGCTCGTCCACGATCGCGTAGGTCTTCTCGGTGCGAAAGGTGTCGGCAATGAAACCGCGATCGGACTTGATCTGACCGGCGTTCTGCCGTGTGTATTTGCCGCTGAGCACGCCGCTCTTGAGGGGCGACCACGGTGTGATGCCGAGGCCAAGCTCATGAGCCATGGGCACGAGCTCCTGCTCGACGGTGCGCTCGAGCAGGGAGTACTCGATCTGCAATCCGATGAACGCGGACCAGCCGCGGAAGCGCGCCGTGACGTTCGCCTCGGCGATCTTCCACGCCGGTGTGTCGGAGACGCCGAGGTAGCGCACCTTGCCGGCGCGCACGAGATCCTCGAGCGCCGCCATCGTCTCTTCGATCGGCGTGTGCATGTCCCAGTTATGCAGCCAGTACAGGTCGATGTAGTCCGTCTGCAGGCGGCGTAGCGAATTTTCACACGCCCCAATGATTGACTTCCGGCCGGATCCGCCGCCGTTGGGATCCCCGGGGTATAGGTTGCCGCTGAACTTCGTGGCGATGACGAGCCGGTCCCGCCGGGCGCTGTGGCGCCCGACGTGGTCGCCGATGATCTTTTCGGAATGACTTTTCGTGTAGAAGTTCGCGGTATCGATGAAGTTGCCGCCGAGTTCGATGAAGCGGTCGATGATCTTTTGTGACTCCTCGACGCTGGAGCCCCAGCCGAGGACTTCACCGAAGGTCATCGCGCCGAGACAAAACGGGCTCACGCGCAGCCCTGAACGGCCGAGGGTAATATAGTGATCGAGGGGCATGGTGGCGCTCTCCGGGTTGGGAATATGGTACAATATTGCGCTAGTTCCAAGTTACGATAGTTTACTATTAAACTAATAAATAGCAAGTGCCCATGCCCAAAATCGATGTCGGAAGGATTTGGTCCCTCAATTTCCGGCTCTTGATGTCGGTGATCACCAGCGTCGCGCCCGACATCACCGGGCTCGGGCTGGAGACCAAGGAATTGTTCGTGCTCGCCGAGGTGGACGAGCACCCGCACCCCGCGGAACTGGCCGGCGTCCTGAGCATGCCGAAACCCAGCGTGACGATGTATATCAAGCGGCTCGAAGCTGCGGGCTTTCTGCGCCGTGAAATCGACAGCGCGGATCTGCGTCGCCACCGGCTCATCCTGACGCCCGAAGGGCGCAAGACGATGGCGCGCGGGCTTGCGCTGCTGGCAAAAGCGTTCGGTGCGCGGCTGGCGCGGCTGAACTCAGCGCAGCAGTCGGAACTCGCGACACTGCTCGAGAAGCTGGGCTGAGGCGCGCACAGCAAATCGGCATGCTATACGCCGCGGGCGCCTACATCTTGTGGGGCCTGTTTCCGATTTATTTCAAGGCGCTCCAATACTTCTCGCCGCTGGAAATCCTGCTCCAGCGCATGGTGTGGGCTCTGGCCTTCCTGTTGATCGTGCTGGCTTTGCGCCGGCAATGGTCCTGGATCGGCAGGGTACGGCGCCAGCCGAAGGTACTGGCGGGATTTGCCGCGAGCGCAATCCTGCTGTCGGTGAATTGGTATATTTATATCTGGGCGGTCAATAACGGCCATGTGGTCGATTCCAGTCTCGGCTACTTCATCACGCCGTTGGTTAACGTGCTGCTGGGCTTCCTGCTGCTGCATGAGAGGCTGCGCCCGATACAATGGGCTGCCGTCGCGTTGGCCGCGGCCGGCGTAGCCTGGCTCACCTGGCAGGCTGGGCGCTTGCCGTGGATAGGCTTGATGCTGGCTTTTTCATTTGGTTCCTACGGCCTTTTGCGCAAAACTGCTGCGCTTGGTGCGCTGGAAGGCTTGTCGTTGGAGACGCTTCTGCTGTTTCCGCTGGCATTCGGCTATTTGGCGGTGATGGCATGGCAGGGGCAAAATGCATTCTTGCATGCACCAACCGCTTTCAAATGGCTGATGGCGGCAGCCGGTCCGATCACCGCAATTCCGCTGTTGCTGTTTGCCGCGGGCGCCCGCCGAATTCCGATGTCGACGCTGGGCTTGTTGCAATATATCGCGCCGTCGTTGCAACTGCTGCTGGGCGTATGGCTTTATGGTGAGCCGTTCAGCGGCGCGCGCCTGGCCGGTTTCGTGGCCATTTGGTCGGCGCTGGCGGTGTATTCCCTCGAAGGTTTCTGGCAAGTCTGGTCTACCAAAACCGCCTGAGATGCGCACAGTCTTGGTGGCTCTGGACTAAACGGTGTAACGGATGCGGATTGAACACGTAGCGATATGGACCACCGATCTCGCCCGGTGCCGGCACTTCTATGCGTCGTACTTTGGTGCAACCGTGGGTCCGACTTACCGAAATCCCGTGAAGGGATTCGAGTCATGCTTTCTTAGCTTCGCCGACGGGGCACGCCTCGAAGCGATGACGACGACCTCACTGTCGTTGGTAGAATTCCCTCCTGGAGTTCAGCGCCTTGGGCTGACCCATCTGGCGATCTCGGTAGGTTCGGAGCGCCTGGTCGATCAACTTACACAGCGTCTGCGCGACGATGGATTCGCGGTCGTCGATGATCCGCGGCGTACCGGCGATGGTTATTACGAGAGCGTCGTAATCGATCCAGACGGCAACCGGATAGAAATCTGCGCATAAGGTTCTCATGTTTTTACTGCGCCACGGGCAAAGCTACTTTAACCTGCATTTCACCGAGACCCGGATCGATCCTATGATCGAAGATCCGGAGTTGACGGACTTGGGGGTCGCACAGGCCCATGCGGCCGCGGCGCGATTAGCTCAACAGAAGCTGACTCGAATCATCATTTCGCCCTATACGCGTGCACTGCAGACGGCGGAGCCGATCCTTGGCACGCATCGCGCTCGAGTGGACATCATGCATGAGGTGAGAGAGCGAGCGGCGTACGTGTGCGACGTGGGCAGTCCGCCGGAGTTGTTGTCGATTCGGTTCCCGCATCACGACTTCAGGCACCTGCCTTCGCCATGGTGGTCGGAATCCGTGGAGACATTGGAGGCGACGGTCGGCAGGGCGGATGCCTTCCGGACGCTGATGGCGACGCGGGACGACAGTGCCACCACTTTGTTGGTGAGTCACTGGGCGTTTATCTTGGGATTGAGCGGCAGGTCGCTGGGGAATGGAGAGTTGCTGGAATATGATCCGAAGAGTGGGATTCCCGAACGGATCGATTGGGACGCCTGAGATCTTTGCAGTGGCAGATTCCGGTGGGGATTTTCAAGGCGTTCCGCTTGAGGCTGGGAGATGATCGGGGAATTCTGGAACGATGAGGTCGCAGAATTTGGCCAGATCGACGTTGCCCCCGGAAACCACGGCGACGATGGGTCCCTGACCGGCTTGCCCCGTGAGTGCCGCGGCGAGCGACAATGCGCCGGCGCCTTCGGCAATGACGCGTGCCTTCTCCGCCAACAAGCGCATCGCAGCCTTGGTCTGTTCCAGGCTGACGATAATTGAGCCCTCGACCACGGGTCTCATGCGATCCCACATGCGTGGAAATAGGCTTTTGCCGCCCGCGCCATCGACGAACGAGGCCTGCCAGCCCGTGAACACCTGTGCGGACCCCATCGAAAAGGAGAGCGCGGCAGGGGCCGCTGTTTCAGGCTCCGCGCCCCAAATCGTGATCTCCGGCTTCAGCGCCTTGAGCGCGCTGGCGACTCCCGTGATGAGTCCGCCGCCGCCGATCGCACCAATGACGGCGACCGTATCGGGTGCATCTTCCAATATTTCGAAACCCATGGTGCTGTGGCCCGCGATGAAATTATGGTCGTCGAATGGATGCACGAAGGTTCCTTCCACCCCGGGGTAAGCGCGCTCGCCGAGTGCGCGCCAAGCGGCTTCGTAGGGTACCGGGATGAGCGTTGCGCCGAGCGCTCGCATCCGCGCGAGCTTCGAGGCCGGTGCCGTCTCGATGGCGACCACGGTGCAGGGTATGCCTGCTTGCCTCGCGGCATACGCGATACCCTGCCCGGCATTGCCGGCGCTGATGGTCCACACGCCGAGTTGCCGCTCGGATTCGGAGAGCATCGCCACCGCGTTGACCGCACCGCGCAACTTATAGGAATTCGTCGGCTGCAGATTCTCGAGCTTCAAGCGGATGTCCGGGAAGGCGGGTCCCAGGTCCAGACGGACAAGCGGCGTGCGCACGACGCTTGCCGCGATCCTGCGGCGCGCCTCGTGCATTTCAGTCAACTTCAATGGCCGCACCGACTCAAGCGCTTTAACCACGGGGGCGCTCCTCAGGATTTCCGTCATGCAGGGCGCACGATGGCTGCGCGCGTGATCTCGCGCAAATTGCGTGCGCCGACCCCGACCATGGCGAGCCGCAGTTCGTTGTCGAGCAGGTCGAGCACACGCTCGACTCCTGGCTGACCGTAAGCGCCAAGTCCCCAGATGTAGGGCCGGCCGATCCCCACTGCGGTCGCACCCAGTGCCAGCGCTTTGAGTACATCGCTGCCGCGGCGGACGCCGCCATCCACGATGACCGGGACTCGACCTCGCACCTCGGCCACGACCTCCGGCAGGCACTCCAATGTGCCTCGACCGGTGTCTGTCGCCCGTCCGCCGTGATTGGACACTATGATTCCGTCTGCGCCATTCGCCACGGCGAGCTTGGCGTCTTCGCCGGACTCCAGGCCCTTGATGAGCACCTTCATTTTGGTGACTTCCTTGAGGCGCTTGATGAAATCCCACGTCAGCGACGAAGAACTGATGGTCAGGCCGGTGGTATCGAGCTGCGCAAACATGGGTCTGGTAAAGACGATCGATCCGCCCGGCGCATGGCACGCCGTGCAGGTTCTTGTGTCGGTCCGAGCCCACCGTATGGCGGTTTCGATATTCCTTCCTGCCGGCAGGTCAACCGTCACCGCGACGGCCGGGCAACCGGCTGCTTCGGCTCGTTTGACCAGCTTGGCCGTGATATCGAAGCTGGACGTCGTGTAAAGCTGAAACCAGACCGGCGCGCCGCGCGCTGCAATAACCTCTTCAACTCCCGTGGACGTGACCGTCGATAGAACCTGCAAGTGGCCGCGGGCCTTCGCCGCCCTGGCGACGGCGAGCTCGCCTTCGGGATGAAACGCCTTCTGCGCGCCCAGTGGGCAGAGAATGATGGGACTGTCGAACCTCGTCCCCAGCAACTCGACGCTCATATCGACCTTGCTGACATCGACCAAGCGCCGCGCGTGCAATTGGTAGCGCGAATATGCATCGCGGTTGGCCCTGAGCGTTTCTTCTCCATCAACGCCGCTGGTCAAGTAGCCCCAGTGAGCGGGCGGAATATTCCTGCGCGCGACAGCCTCGAAGTCGAAGACGTCCAGCGCATCGCTGGAGCGATTGATGGCGCCATCGACGTCCTGCAACGAAGCTGCTTCAACGAAGGACTGAACGCTTGGCAGGCCGGCATACAAGGGACTTGCGGCCAGATATTTTATGAATGTGCGCCGAGTATTCATGGTGTTCAGCAGGTTGCGCCGAAGAAGGAAGTCGGCATCGATCTAGGATTAGAGCACATCGCCACCACGAGCGACGGGGGAGGATGTCAATGCTCTGATCTTCCTCTGGTCCAGGTAACCGTCAATCGCCTCGGGGCTGGAGTCAGGGCTGGCCATCGCCACATAGCCATCCGGGCGCACCAGATAGACTGCACCGCGCAGCAGACCGGACCCTTCCATGGCCGGACGCCAGGCAAATACATGCAGCGGGATCTTGCGGCGATCGGAGAGTGCTCGAATTTCGCCGCCGGCATGGCCGTAGATGTGAATTTGCCAGTCCAGTGAAGTCAGCGCTGCGAAGTTGGACTTATCCGCTCCCGGCATGCCCACCCAGACCCAGGGCAATCGATCGCCCCCGTGCACTTTGCCGGCTGCGCCGACACTCAAAGAACTGGCGCGGTAGTTCACGGCGATCTGCGAGATCGTGCGAAAGGCCAATCGGCGCACGGCCGGCACGCGAAACAATGCGGGGGCGAGCGCGGGAACGGCTTTGGTGCGGACGAATCGGGCCCACGCGCCGGGACTGATCACCGCCGTGAACGCTCGATCGGTGGTGGCCACCAGCCGCTGTGCAAAGGCAATGCGCTCAGGTTCGTAGCTATCCAACAGTGCCGCGCTGAATGGTTCTCTCAGCGAGGAAGCCAGTTTCCAGGCGAGGTTGACCGCATCGCCGATGCCGGTGTTCATTCCCTGGCCGCCGACGGGACTATGAATATGCGCGGCATCTCCCAGCAGGAACGCCCGCCCCCGACGGAAGCTGTGCGCGACGCGATGATGAACGCGGTAGGTCGAAAACCAATTGACGCGTTTGACGTCAACCTTGAGGTTTTGCATGGCTCGGGCGCGCACATCATCGAACTCAAGGTGCTCATGGTCTTTTGCGGCATCCTCGCGGATGGAGCCGATCAAGCGTGCGCGTCCCGTGTCTTGCAGCGGAAACACCGCCAGAAAATCCGCATCATCGAGGTCGATATGCAGTTCGCCATTCATGGGCGGCCCGGCGGCTTCGACATCCGCAACATAGAACAGATGGTCATAAGTTCCGCCGGGAAATCCGGTATCGAGCACCTCTCTTACTTTGGAGCGAGCGCCATCGCAACCGGCGAGATAGGCGTAGGTGCGCGTTTCCTCGGATCCGGCCCTGTTCAAGGTGGCGCGAATCTCTCGGCCGTCATCTTCAAAGCCGGTGAGCTCCACCGGGCGCTCCACCTCCACGCCCAGCTCGCTCAAGCGCGCGATCAGCAGGCGTTCGTGCTCGTCTTGCGGAAAAATAGTGGGAAACGCGAAAGGAGTCAGTCCCTGTCCCAAATCCCCGATCGGGACGCGCGCGGCCCGCGCGCTTTTCACCCACAGGTTCAGAGCCGCTACTTTGTGGCCGCGGTCCACGACGGCCTGAGCGAGTCCAATCTGTTGATAGAACTCCAGCGTTCGTGCCTGGACCGCCAGCGCACGCGATGTCGTGCCGGGCTCGGCGGCCTTGTCGACAATCCTGACGTGCACCCCAAGTTTTGTGAGCCATAAGGCCAAAACCAAGCCCGTCGGCCCCGCACCGGCGATCAGCACGTCAGCCTGGCCGGACTTGTCCATGGATTTCCAACTTGGCCGCAGCCTGGTATGAAAGGGTAGGGTTCAGCTCACTCGTGAAAACCGCAGCGCGGCGCGAGTTTTTGCTTTAGAGGCTTCTTCTTCACGATTTTTTGCCGGCGCGTTCGTTTGCAGGGAATTGAGAAGTTTTCTTGAAGCGGCCTCGATTTCATCGATTGCGCCCAAGAAAGCCGATTCGTTGGGTTTGGACGGGCTGTGAAAACCGCTGACCTTGCGCACGAACTGCAGTGACGCTGCGCGGATTTCGTCGTCGGTCACCGGGGGCTCAAAGTTGAAAAGAGTCTTGATGTTTCTGCACATACGTCAGAAATCATCGGCGCGAGGCGCTTTGTTTGTCAAGCTGTCAGCGGCTGCCACGAGTCATGCCTCCAGGAGAACGCCGAGCAACCGAAACACACTGGCGGCGTGGAGCAGGGAGCCGATGACGATGACTTTGAGTTGCGAGCGCTCCTCGTCGTAAATCGTCTCTACTCGCAGCGCAGAGCCATCATCGTCGGCAGCCTTCGCCGCTCCCACAAGATGAGTCGTCAGCCGGCTCGCCGTGTCAACGCTCACGGCATCGACCTGAATCACGCTCGACACTTCGACGCGGCGACGTCGAGGAACCGCCTCTCGCGGAAGCGCAGCGCCGGTGAGATCCTCAAGGGACTCGCGCGTCACGCGATATTGTTTGCCGATGCGAATCGCCTTGAGCCGGCCGCTGCGAACATAGCTGCGCACCGTCCTGACCTGAAGCCCCAAGCGTTCAGCGACTTGTTCGAGGGAATACAATCGGGCCTCGCTCGTCATTGTTAATAATGACTTAAACATCCTTATTAGTAAACATATGCATCGCTATAGAGCAGTATATAACCGCCGGCACCCGCAACCTTAGGCATGCCCGCGCTCTGGCTTAGGCACGCGCGCACCCGTCACATGGGAGAGGTAAGATTAAAAACCCCTGAACGTCCTGTGCGGTTTGGAATCTCACTCACATGGCAATCAACAGCCCGCCGTCGTTTGATCCACTGCGCTTCGTCGCGCCCGCGGCGGTGAGATCGCGCCAGAGCCTGATCGCAGAACTCGCCTACTTTCGAGCCCTCAAGCGCGGCTTTGAACCTGGCCATGAAATGGAGGATTGGCTGGAGGCCGAAGCCGAATTCGAGCGACGGCACGGTACTCGCCAGCGGCCCTGAGAACAATTAGGCTGCTTGAGTCTACGGCCCGACGAGGACGGATTTTGTACCTGCCTGCGCAATTCAACGAGACTCGCACTGACGTGCTGCACGCGCTGATGCGTGCTCGGCCGCTCACCACCTTGGTTACGCAGAGCGACTTAGGACTCATCGCCAATCACCTGCCGGTGCAAACACTGGATGAACCTGTTCCGCTGGGATGCATTCGCGGCCATATCGCGCGAGCGAATCCTCTATGGCGCGAATATCGCAGCGACTCACAGGCACTGGCGATTTTCCAGGGTCCGCAAATTTACATCTCGCCCTCGTTCTATCCGTCCAAGGCAAAAACCGGCGAGGTGGTCCCGACCTGGGACTACGCGGTGGTGCATGCCAGTGGGACGTTGCGCTTCATCGATGATCCGCAGTGGCTGCGAAGCTTCGTGGCTGGATTGACCAACACCCATGAAATGCCGCGCGCACAGCCTTGGAAGATTGACGACGCGCCGGCGGCATACATCGAGAAAATGTTGGGCTTGATTGTCGGATTCGAATTTTCGATCGTAAGCCTGGCCGGCAAATGGAAGGTGAGTCAGAACCGTCCGCAGGCAGACCGGCAGGGCGTGATAAGCAACTTGCAGGACGCGGCCGATGCGGACTCCCATGAAATTGCGGCAATGCTCGCTTCCCGGGATCCAGGACCGGAATCACCGCCCGCCCAATGAAATGGTCCGTGCTCGATCAATCTCCTTTCTCGGCGGGCAGCACTCAGGGTGCTGTGGACCTTTGATCCGCAGGCGCGCGTGCATTTACTCGCTCCTCGCCGAAACCTTCGGTCTGAGCGCCGCCGCTGCGCAATCGCCATGAGCATCATTCAGACCGCGCGCCTGAGCCTTCGCGAGCTCGGCTTCGGGGATGCCGAATTCATTTTGGAGCTGTTGAACGAACCCAGCTTCATTCGCAACATCGGCGACAAAGGCGTCAGAACCCTCGCCGACGCTCGTGACTACATTCTGCAAGGGCCGATGGATAGCTATGCGCGCAATGGGTTCGGTTTGTATGCGGCTTGCCTGCGCCACGGCGCGCTCGACGGTGTTCCCGCGGGGACGCCAATCGGAATTTGCGGCTTGGTCAAGCGCGAAGGGCTGAATGACCCGGATGTGGGGTTCGCATTTCTCTCGCGATACCGGTCAAAAGGGTTCGCGGTCGAATCCGCGGCTGCCGTTCTCGCGCATGCCAGGAAAGCGCTCAATCTGCTTCGTATCGTTGCGATCACATCGCCCGATAACGCGCAGTCGATCGCGGTACTGGAGAAAATCGGGCTCAAATTCGAGCGGACCGTCCGGCTGGTCGATCACAGCCCGGAACTGAAACTGTTTGGCTTGCCTTGACGCTGCGCTGGTATGCCATTATCTACGGATCGCAACCTCGCGGAGTTTTCCATGCATCCCTTCCCCCATCACTACACCGTCAACGCCTCCATTCGTCCGGACGGGGACGTGCCGCTGTCCACGGAGGGTGTGAGGATCATCGAATCCTCCTCGCCCAAGGAATTCGACGGCCCCGGCAATCAATGGTCGCCGGAAGGACTGCTGACCGCGGCGGTGGCGGATTGCTTTGTATTGGGCTTTCGCGCGATCGCAACGGCGTCCAAATATTCATGGCACAGCCTTGAGGTCCGCACGGAAGGCACTTTGGATCGGGTCGAGGGCAAGATGCGGTTTACGCGTTTCGACACCCACGCCAAACTGCAGGTGCCGCCGGGCGCCGATATTGAGCGGGCCAAAAAGCTGCTCGAAAAGGCCGAGAGCAGCTGCCTCGTGGCCAATTCGCTCAACAGCGCGCGTCATCTGACCACTGAAGTGATATGAGATATTTCGCCACCCTGATGTAAGGCAATACCCGAGTTGTAAAAACCGGATAGGTTTAACACTTTAGAGTTTCCAAACCCTGTTTGCCTGCGGTCCGAGTACCCTGTAGGAGCGGAACTTCCGCGTCGGAGACCGTATGGCCAATCCATTTGAGGACGAAACCGGAATTTTCTTGGTACTCGTGAACGCCGAAGGCCAATACAGCATCTGGCCCAGCTTTCGGGAAGTCCCTGCGGGGTGGAATTCTGCGGGGCCGACGGGTGATCGGCAGACGTGCTTGGACTGGATCGAGAAGCATTGGTCCGATATGCGCCCGAAGTCCCTGGTCGCATCGACCGCGCATTTGAAGCATTGATGCTTCGGCATCAAAACCAACCAAGGCCATGCCAGTAGAGCCTCTATCCTTCTCGGATGGATCGCCCGGGTCCGTGTCATTGCCTCTGTCCGTGGCGCAGACGGATGTTTGGCGTGCGCAGAAACTGGCGCCCGAAAACGCGATGTACAACGTCGCCGGGTATCAGGAGATCTTCGGCGCCATTGATCGCGGACTGTTCGAGGCCGCTCTGCGACAGGCCGTCGGCGAGATCGATACGCTCAATTCGCGATTCGTCGAAACCAAGGAGGGGCCGCGCCAGATTTTCGGTTCCAGGACGGAATTTAAAATCCCCTTCATGGATTTGAGCCGCGAGGCTGATTCCCGCGCCACCGCGATAGCGTGGATGCAGGCTGCGATGTACGAACCCTTCGACCTCGAGAATGGGTCCTTATTCCGTTTTGTCTTGATCAAGATCGCGGATGACCGCAGCTTCTGGTTCATGATATTTCATCACATCATCACAGACCTGTTCGGCACAGCGCTATTGTTTCCGCGGGTGGCCGACCTTTACAACACCGGTATTGACGGTCAAGAGCGTCCACTCGAACAGACCTCCTGGCTCGAATTCCTCAACGACGAGCAGGACTACCGCGACTCGCCCCGGTTCAAGCGAGACCGGGACTATTGGCGCGATGCTTTGCACGGCCATTCTTCAGCGCTAACACTGTCGGGGAAGCCGCCGGCCTGGCCGGGTCCCACCATCGAGAGCGGCGGCAAAATTTCCCGCTCTTTGCTGGTCGAGTTGGAGCGGCTGGGGGCCGCCCACCAAACCAGCCTGCCCACCGTCCTGTACGCCATGATGGCGGCCTATTTGTCGCGCATGACGGGCGC
>DASQPK010000043.1:0-65528 GCA_035643995.1 Steroidobacteraceae bacterium
GGCATCGTCGGAAATTTGCACTTGCTCCGCGGTCAGGCCATTCGCCTGCAATTGGCGTTTCAGCAGGTAGCGCCGCGCGATCTGCAGCTTTTCCTCTTCGGTGTAGCCGGTGAGTTCGATGATTTCCATGCGGTCGCGCAGGGGCGCCGGAATGGAATCCAGCACATTGGCGGTGCCGATGAACAGCACCTTCGACAGGTCGAAGGGAACACCGAGATAGTTGTCGCGGAAGGTATTGTTCTGCTCAGGATCCAGCACTTCGAGAAGCGCGGAGAAGGGGTCGCCTTGATGGCTTGCCGAGAGCTTATCGACCTCGTCCAGCATCAATACGGGGTTGCGGCGGCCGGCCTTGCGCACCGCCTGCGCGATGTTGCCCGGGAGTGCGCCGATGTAGGTGCGTCGATGCCCGCGGATCTCCGCCTCATCGTGCACGCCGCCCAGGCTCACGCGCCCGAATTTGAGGCCGATCGCCTTGGCGATGCTTTGCCCAAGCGAGGTTTTGCCGACACCCGGCGGTCCGACAAAACAAAGAATCGGGCTGCGGCCTTCGGGATTGAGTTTGCGCACCGCGAGAAATTCGAGAATCCGGCGCTTGACCTTCGTCAATCCAAAGTGATCTTCGTCGAGGATCTTGCGCGCCTGCTCGATGTCGACCTGCTCAGGGTCGAGCTTGGCCCACGGCATCGCGAGCAGCCACTCGAGGTAGGTGCGGGTCATGGAGTACTCGGCGGCCTGTTCCGGCATCCTCTCCAAGCGATTGAGCTCGCGCTGTGCTTGTTCCTCGACCTCCGGCGGCATGCCGGCATCCTTGACCGCTTGCTTCAATTCCGTGAGTTCCGACTTGGAAGCATCGGTTTCTCCGAGTTCCTTCTGGATCTGATGCAGCCGTTCGCGCAGCACCGCCTCCTTTTGCCGATCGTCAAAGGCTTCGCGGGTTTTCTCATCGATCTGGCGCGACACCTTCAAGACCTCGATGCGCCGGCCGAGCAGCGTCAACACGCGATCGAGCCGGGCCTTCAGGTCGAATGTCACCAGGATCTCCTGCTTGTCGGAGATCTTCAGATCCATGAAACTGGCGATCATGTCGGCAAGGGCGGGAATGGATTCAATGCTGCGAATCGCATTGGTCAACTCGCCCGGCGCCTGGGGCAGCAATTGCACCGCTTCCATCGCCATTTCGCGTAAATTGAGGCCGCGCGCTTCGATTTCTCGATCGAACACGGTCGCTTCGCGATGCCGGTCGATGCGCGCCACCAGGAAGGGATCGCGGCTCACATAGTCCAATACGGTGAATCGCTCCTCGCCTTGGGCTATCAGATGATGCGAGCCATCCGGCGCGGTGATGAACCGTACGATCGAGGCGCAGGTGCCCACGCGGTGCAGTGCGTCAGGAGACGGATCCTCGACGGTTGAGTCGTTTTGCAGCAGCAGGCCGACGCGGCGCTGAGTGCGCACCGCTTCCTGTGCTGCAGCGAGCGCCGCCTTGCCCGCGATCGCAACCGGCAACACCACGCCCGGGAACAGCACCGCATTGCGTACCGGCAGAATGATCAATACATCTTCATCGGCGTTCATGCTGCTTCCCTCGTCAAGCGCAAATGCAGGCAGCCGCGGTCCAATCGGCGCTCGATCAGGACGTAGTGCCCGGGCGGCAATTCGATGCGCCGCCGCATGCGGCCATAGGGAATTTCCAGGCGCACCACGTTCACCGCGGCATTGAGCGCGGGCGGCGGCACGGTCGTGTCGATTTGCAGCCCCGTGGGCGTGAGTTGCACGATGACTTCGTCGACGCGGGCGCCGGGCAAGGCAACGATGACGGTCACTTGTGAGCCGTCCGCAAAAATGTCGGCCGGGGGCTCCCACATGGGTTGGGAGGCGGGCGCCGCGATGAGATCGAAAAATTGCCGGTGCTTGCGTTCAGCTTGCTCGAGCAGCGCGCAGGCTTCGGCCCACATCCACGATTTTCTGCGGTAGATATCCATGTGAACTCAAATGCGGGCATCGCATCGAAGTTCAAGGGTGGACAGCTCGCGCTAGGTCGTGCGCGGGGCCCCTCGCTCGACCGGTCGGTCGGCCACTCGCACCGTATAGCCGCCGGACTTCTCGTCGGCCCGCAGGGTGAGCAAGCCGCGTTTCGCCGCATCGCTCAGCATGTCGTTGAATGACCTAAAGCCGTAAAAACGCTCATTGAAGCCCGGTTGGCGCCTCTTTATGGCTTGTTTGATCATCGAGCCCCAGATCGGTTCGCTGCCGCCGCGCTCTTCGGTCAGGGCTTCCAGCGTTTCAACGATCTGCTCCAGTGCGTCGTTCAAATCCGGACCCTTGTTCTCGCTCGGCGTGCTCCCGGATGCCGCCGGAGCTCGCGTCGCTGCCGCCGTGCGGCGGCGCACTTTGGAGGGTTCTTTGCGAACCAAATCATCGTAATAAATGAATTCATCGCAGTTATTGATAAAAAGATCCGAGGTCGAATTCTTGACGCCCACACCGATGACGGTTTTTGCGTTTTCGCGCAGCTTGCTGACCAGCGGCGAGAAATCCGAATCGCCGCTCAAAATGACGAACGTGTCGACATGTCCCTTGGTGTAGCACAGATCAAGGGCATCGACGACCATGCGGATGTCGGCGGAATTCTTGCCGGACTGCCTGACATGCGGAATTTCGATCAGTTCGAACGCGGCTTCGTGCAGACCGCGTTTGAAGTCCTTGTAGCGCTCGAAATCGCAGTAGGCTTTCTTCACCACGATATGGCCCTTGAGCAATAGACGCTCGAGCACCTTCTCGATATCGAAGCTGGGGTACTTGGCATCGCGCGCGCCGAGGGCGATGTTTTCCAAGTCCAGAAAAACCGCCATGGTGGCATCGGAGGCTTTGGCCGACATTCGACAATCCTTTAGAACCAGTTGTAATTGAAGCTTACGCTGATTCGCTCGGCATGCACGGAGTTGGGAACAACCTCGTGGCGCAGCCAGCTCTCGAACAGCAGCAATTGCCCGGCTGCCGCCGGGAATGTAACCCACGGCCGCGCCTCGCGTTTCGCCGCAGTCTTGCGCGGCGGCGCGGCCATGAATCGATCCAGGCGCGGATCCTCGAACTTCGTGCCGGGAGATCCGCGCGGTACTTGCACATAGTAGGTGCCGCTCAAGGTGGAGTGGGGGTGAAGGTGCAAACTGTGCACGGTGTGCTGCGGCATGATATTGACCCAGCAATCGGTCATCTCGAGTTCGCGTCCCTTAAGATCCCATTCGACGGCGGCGGCGAAGGCTGCGATGTGGCGCTCGAGCTTGCGACGCAGCGATTCAAAGGTCGGTGAAACGCTTTGAAGTCGATGCACCGAGCCGTAGGATGTATAGCCGCCCGGATAGTTCTTCAAGGACCACCGGCGTCCCGCCGCATCGTCCAAGCGAAGCTGCCGACATTCTTTTAGCAGCTGTCGATTGAGATCGCGCGAATCGCCTCGTTGCAGCGCCGCTGCATACACCAGCGTGGGAAAGAGCGTGTGTACGGTCATCGCCGACTAAACCGCATGAAAAATATCAGGGCGCTGCGGCGGCGCCGGCAGGTGCGCGCGAATCGTGCGCGCCATATAGCACGGCGGGCCGAGGGAAACCCAATGCCTTGGCAGATGGCGGATCCGTGGGGGCAATGCCGATCGACTCGGCGGCGTTCCCGGCGCCCCAGGGTTCCAGCTCCACCACCTTGTACCCCATTCCCGTCAGCGACTTGACCGTGTCCGCCGAGAGCGCGAACGGTTCCGCTGCGATGGTGTCAGGCCACCATTGATGATGAATACGCGGCGCATCGACCGCCTCCTGCAGCGTCATTCCATGATCGATCACATTGACGATGACTTCGAGGACCGTGGTGATGATCCGCGATCCACCCGGCGTACCCACGATCAGGACCGGCTTGCCGTCTTTGAGCACGAGGGTCGGGGTCATGGAGCTCAACGGACGCTTGCCCGGCGCAACCGCATTGGCCTTGCCCTGTACCAATCCGAACATGTTTGCAACGCCGGGCTTGGCGGTAAAGTCGTCCATTTCATCGTTCAAAAGGAAGCCGGTGCTGCCGGCGATCACTTTCGCGCCGAAGCTATCGTTGATCGTGTACGTAACTGACACGGCGTTGCCCGCGTGGTCGACGACCGAATAGTGCGTGGTGCTGCCATGCTCATCGGCCGAGGCTTGGCCCTTCAATGCGGATGAGGGCGTGGCGCGATTCGGTTGAATATGGCCTCTAATGGTCTCGGCATTGCTCGCCGACAGCAGGCGCGCGGTCGGGTTGTCGATGAATGCCGGATCGCCCAAGTAGGTGTTGCGGTCGCGATAGGCATAGCGCATCGCCTCGGTCATGACATGAACCGAGCCGCTCGAATGAAAGCCCAAAGCCGCAAGAGAGTAGCCTTGAAGCACTTGCAACATTTCGCACAAAGTCACGCCACCCGAACTCGGCGGAGGTGCGGAAACGATGGTGTAGCCCCGATAGGAGCAGGTAACCGGTGTCGGCTCCGTCACGGTATACGCCGCAAAGTCTTCGGCGGTCAGCAATCCGCCGTGAGCACGGGCGGCGGTGCCGACCGCTGCCGGTATGGCGCCGTGGTAGAAGGCATCCGTGCCGCCTGCGCTGATCGCACGCAATGTCGCCGCGAGATCTTTCTGGATCAACCGGTCGCCCGGCACGAAAGGATTGCCGTTCTTCAAGAATATCGCGGCAACGTTCGGCTGGTCCCGAAATCCCCTGGTGCCTTCGGCCAAAACATCGACATCCCCTCGCGTCAAGATGAAGCCTTCGTCCGCCAGCTTGATCGCGGGGGCGATCAGCGTGGTCCGCGGCAAGGTGCCGAATTTCTGGCGCGCCGTCTCCAAGCCCATGACGGTGCCGGGCACACCGACCGCAAGATAGCCATCCACGCTTTTGTTGCCGAGGACATTGCCTTGCGCATCCAGAAACATGTCGGCGCGCGCGGCTTGGGGCGCCTTCTCACGAAAATTGATGAATGCATTTCGGCCGTCAGCCAGGTGAATCATAAAGAAGCCGCCGCCGCCAAGATTGCCGCAGCAGGGGTGCGTCACGGCAAGCGCATAGCCGACCGCGACCGCGGCATCCACGGCGTTGCCGCCCTGACGCAGAATGGCGGCGCCCACCTCGGAGGCGAGGTGCTGGGAAGTCACGACCATCCCATCGCTCGATTCCAGTTCCAGAGGGGCCGCGGCGTGAGCCAACAGGCAGGGTGCGAGCAGAAGAGCGATTGCGATTCGATTCGACATAGGCTCAAGAGTAACGCATTGATCGGGTCGGCGGCAGCCCCGATGGCGGGTGGCATGGACAGCCACAGGCGTACTGTGCATCATCGAGATCCCATACAGCGAGGCGCTGCTTCAAAAATGACCAACCCGCTGCTGCGCAAGCTCGCGAACTTCACCAAGCTCTCCGAAGAAGAATCGAACGCCGTCAATGCGTGCAGCAATGATGTGCGTGAATTCGCGGCCCGCGAAGATGTGATCTCGCAGGGCGATCGCACCGGCGGTGTCAAATTGCTGTTGGAGGGTTTTGCATGCCGCTACAAGGTCCTGGAAGACGGGCGCCGCCAAATCGTCGCCTACTTCGTGCCCGGCGATTTGTGCGATCTGCGGGTTTTCATCCTGAAGCGCATGGACCACTCCATCGGCGCCGTCGTTGCATCGAAGGTGGCGACGATATCTCCTGAGAACATCCTGGGGCTGACCAATGATTATCCGGCACTGACGCGGGCTTTGTGGTGGTCGACGTTGGTGGAGGAAGCCATCGCGCGCGAATGGCTCGTCAATGTGGGACAACGCAATGCGCTCGAGCGGATGGCGCATTTGTTTTGCGAACTGCTCTATCGCTTCCGCGCCGTCGGATTGAATCAGGGCAATTCGTGCATCCTACCTCTAACCCAGCTCGAACTGGCCGAGACGCTGGGGTTATCGTCCGTTCACGTGAATCGAACGCTGCAGGCATTGAGGCGGCAGAAACTCATCACCTTGGAGGGCGGCACACTGACAATTCAGGACTTGGACGCGCTCAAAGAAGTGTCGTTCTTCAACCCGGATTATCTGCATTTGGACTATGGCAACGAGAATTCCCGCGACACTTAGCACGAGGCGAATTGATTTGCTTTATGTTAGCGCGCCGGATGAGGCGAGCGCATAAGCTCTGTGGCCAGAAGAAACAACAAGTCACATCCTATGCAGTACAACGAACACCAGCTGGCGCAGCTCGCGGCGACCGTGGCGGCGGGCCTCGCACGCAGCCCGGATTTGCTCGTTCGAATCGAGGATAAAGAGGAAGTCCGCGCCGCAGCCCGCAACCTCGCCAGAATGAGCCTGCTGATCGCACGGCATATCCTGGCCGGTGCGCACGTTGCCGCGCAGAAAGTCGACGAGTTGGAGCTGCTATACGACGACGCGGATTTTCTCTAGCTGCGATTCCCTACGGTGCCGCGGGTGCCGGCGTCGCCAGCGGTTGTCCTTTGTCGATGATCCAGCTCGACACCGCCATCGCGTCGGCGCCGGGTCCCGGCATGACGCTGTGCACGGCGCCGCGTGGATTGAAGAAACTCTCCCCGGTCTTCAAGGTCCGATCGGGTTGCCCCCGGACCTTCAGTATCAGCGGGCCTTTGAGCACGTAGCCGGCTTCATCACCCGGGTGCGTGTGAAACCCGATGGAGGAGCCCGCCGGCAGCGCCGCTGTGCCGATCACGATTTCCTTGCCGGCAACACCCGATTGATCGTGACGCTCGAGTATGGTCCGGACGGGCTGTGGGGCAGCAGCCTTGGGTTCATCGGCGGCCGCATTCAGGGACAGTGCAGTCATGGCGAGGAGTGACAACTGGATTAGCTTCATTGTTGATCTCACTTTGTCGAAGAATTTACCTGGGCAAAATAGCCGCTGATGGCAATCACGTCGGCATCATTCAACGACTTTACGATCGAGCGCATCAATTCGCCGGCATCGTTCTTGCGAGTTCCTTGCTGAAATGATTTGAGTGCGCTCGCGATATAGTCGGCGGACTGCCCGGCAAGATAGGGTGCGGCATGCAAAACGCCGATCCCGTCCGGGCCATGGCAACTGTTGCATGCCTGAACCCGTATTCGTTCATCGCCTTGGAAAGCCAATTGATGTCCACGCGCAAGCTGAGCGGCGTTGAGCGTTTTGGGTTGCGGACCCTGCAGCACGGGCATGGATGCGTACTGCATGGCATATGTGATGCGCTGCTTCTCGCTCAGTGCTTTGGCGAAATTCGTCATGATCGGACTGTCTCGCGTACCGTCTGCGTAGTTGTCCAACTGTTTTTTTAAATACTCCGCTGACTGGCCCGCGATCCGCGGCACATGGGCGGCCGCCATGCCCTCGCCGTGTGCTCCGTGACAAGCCTCACAGGGTGCTGCCGGCGCCACGGCCGCCGACGTTGGCCCCGGCTTCGCCGACGGTGCCGTCTGCGCCGCCAGCGCGCAGGGCATCGCCAGGACCATGAGTGAACCGGCGAGCACGGCCGGGGATCTGCGCGGCCGGGGATGCGCGCGCTGCGCGTTCATGCCGACACCAGCCGGCCCGGATTCTTCAAGTACTTGTTCTTCAGGGCGTCGATCGCCCAGTAGGTCAACGCGCCCAGCGTGCCCGTGGGATTCCACGACGCATTCTGCGGATAGTTGCAGGCGCCGATGACGAACACGTTCGGCACATCCCAGGACTGCAGGTAGCGATTGACCACGCTGGTTTTCGGGTTGTCGCCCATCACGCTGCCGCCCGTGTTGTGCGTGGTCTGATATTGCGTGACGGTGTAAGGCCCCTTGCGTGGGCTGCCGGCCACTTGTTTAGCGCCCATGGCCTTGCCGATCTCGACCGCTTTCGCCGTCACATGCGCTGCCATCTTGATGTCGTTCTGCGGAAAGTCGAAGGTCATCCGCAGCAACGGCTGGCCCCAGGCATCGCGGTACGTGGGATCGAGATCCAGATAGTTTTGCCGCTGCGCCGCTGAACTGCCGTGCAAGCTGAACATCACGGTGTGGTTGTAGTGCTTGACCACCGCCTGTTTCCAGCCCTTGCCCCAATTCGGCGTGCCCGGAGGAACCGGGTGATACTGAATCGGGCGGCCATTGGTATTCACGGCGCCGATGAAGGCGCCGCCGATGAAGCCCAAACCGCTATGGTCGAAATTGTCGCCCGCGAAGTCATTGATCAGCGTGCCGGACGCGCCCGATGCCATGAAAGGATTGATGTGCACGTCGTCATCAAAGAACGATGCCACCGAGCTCATGGTCTGGTAAGCATAGTTGCGGCCGACGACCCCCTGTCCCGTCGCCGGATCGTAGGGTGCCCCGATACCCGATAACAGCAGCATGCGAACGTTGTTGATGGAAAACATGGAGCTGATCACCAGCGATGCCGGCTGCTCGAACTCGCGGCCCACGGCATCGATGTAGGTGACGCCGGTGGCGTGCTTCTTGGTCGAATCGAGATTGATGCGCTGAACCTGGCAGCCGGTGCGCAGCTCGAAGTTCGGATTGGCGAGCAATACCGGCAGGATCACGGTCTGCGGCACGGACTTCGCGTAGTGCTCACAGGCGTAGCGCTCGCAGAAGCCGCAAAAGACACAGGCATTGAGCTTCATGCCCTCCGGGTTGGTGTAGGGCTGGCTCAAGTTCGACGAGGGCTGCGGAAAGGGGTGGTAGCCTAAGCTGCTCGCAGCTTTGCGAAACATCGCGCCCGAATAATGTTCTTTTTGCGGCGGCGTTGGATAGTCCCGCGATCGCGGCGACTCATGCGGATCGCCGCCCGGCTGAATCTGACCCTTGATATTGCCTGCCTTGCCGCTGGTGCCGAGCAGGTACTCGAAGCGATCGTAGTGCGGCTCGAGGTCATCGTAAGTGACGCCCCAGTCCTGGATGGTGAGGTCCGCATCGAGAAAATTCTTGCCGTAGCGTTCGCGTGTGCGTGTCGCCAACTGGAAATCGTTCGCCTGGAATCGATATGTCTGGCCATTCCAATGCACCATGGAGCCACCGAGGCCGGTGCCGGGAAGAAACGACTCCCAGCGCCGAACCGGCAGTGCCACCTGCGATCCAAGGTTGCGGAACGTAACCGGCTCGCGCGTGTTGTCCTGCATCATGGCCTTGCGAATGTCGAAGCGCAGTTCGTCATGGATGGCGGGACTTTGAAACTCCGGGACGGTGAATCGCGTCTGGCCGCGTTCCAATCCCACCACTTTATAGCCTGCCGCCGCGAGCTCCTTGGCGACGATGCTGCCGACCATGCCGACGCCGATGACGACGACATCGACTTCTTTGAGACGCTGCACCATGGAAGTCTTCCCTCGAGAGTAGTCTTAAAGGTTTGCGGGGATGTCCTGACGCGTATGGATATGGCCCTTGCCGTCTTCGGCGAGGCTCATCGGTTCGCGCACGAACTTCACGCCGTGGTGATCGATTGCCTCGAAATAGTCCGCATAGGCGCCGGGAAATCCGATCATCCGCCACGCGACCATATCGCGATTGCCGCCATACACAGGATCGCTGAAGAAACCTTCCACGCACATTTGCCGCAACATATCGAAGAATATCGCTGAGGGCACACCATCCAGATCGTGCGCTCCGGACTCCAGAGATTTGAGGTAGGCATCCTGATTGTCGGCCGACATTTCATGGAAGGGCGTTTTGCTCCCCGCCAGATCGCGGCTGATCGCGCGCAGACAGGTGTGAAAAAGCTCGCCGGGCGTGAAGGGCAATTGATAACCCTGCGACGGCGTTCCCGCCTGCCACGGACCGCTGCGGTACAGCCGCTCGCCCGCGCCCCATGCGCCGCCCAGCTGCTTATCGAGATAATTGGGAACCGCGGCGCCGAGGGCTCCGGGTCCTGACTCGTCCGCAGGTATCAACCGCTCGCACGCCGCCTCGATGAAGAGCACTTCATCAGCGTTGAAGAAGAGATAAACAGGCTTGCCCGACGCCGCTTCGTTGGGCGTTTTTGCGGCGGTTGCCGCCTCGGCGGGCGCCCCCGGCGTGGTGACTGTCAGCAACGCCGCTGCGGGAACCACACTCGCGGCACCGACCGTGGTGACAAAGGATCGCCGGGTGACTTTCGCCATTTCTTTTTCTCCCGCATGGGTTAGCTGAATGATATTACATAACAAATGTTGCTGTGAATTTACGAATGTTGCTGTGAATTGAAGAATCTTGCCGTTGTGCACTGCAGTGATCAGTGAGTGTAGAAAATGCGGAAAATGACATTGCCGCCATCCTCGCTCATCAACAGCGAGCCGTCCTTGAGTTCTGCGGTTGCAACCGGCCGTCCCCAGACGTGGGCGTCGTCGACCACGAAACCGGTCAGAAAATCTTCGTAGTCACCGGTGGGCTCGCCGTTTTTCATATGGACGCGCACCAGTTTATAGCCGGTGCGCAAACTGCGGTTCCAAGAGCCGTGGAAGCCGACAAACGCATCTCCCACGAAGGCGGCGGGGAAAGCGGACTTGCCGCTGCTGGCCTCATAGAACGTCATGCTGAGCGCCGCCGAATGGGCTTGATACAGGACATCGGGTACCGACACGTGGCCCGCCAAATCCGGGCGCTCACCCTTCAAGCGCGGGTCCTCAATGGAGCCCAGGTAGTACCAGGGCCAGCCGAAAAAACTGCCGCGCTTCATACGAGTCGAATAATCGGGCACCAAATCATCGCCGAGCGCGTCGCGCTCATTGGTGGTGCACCAGAGTGCGCCGTTGGCGGGCTGCACGGTCAGACTCACGCAATTGCGAATGCCGCCGGCGAAGAGCGTGGACGCCCCAGGGGCCGCCGCATCAAAGACCAGCACCGCCGCTCGATCGGTCTCGATATCCCATGAGGCGCCGAATCCATGCTGTGCTTCCCAGGATTTGATCTGCTCGGGGGTTTTCTTGGACATGGTGTCGGCCACATTCGATCCGGAACCCACCGAGACGAACAGATGCCTGCCATCCTGCGAAAACGCGATATCTCGCGTGGAGTGGCCGACGCCGCTCGGCAATTGCGGTACGACGATTTGAGTCTCGCCGCGAGGCTTCACATCGCCCACCTGGTAGGCGTAGCGCGTGACGCGATTCGTTTCAGCGACATACAGCCATTGCGGATTCTGTGCATTCGGATAAAAGGCCAGTCCGAATGGCTGCCTGAGTCCTTTGAGATAGACGTCGGTGCCGCCCGCGTGACGCCCGTCCGGCGTGGGGTGAATAACGGTGACCCGCCCGCCGGAGATCTCCGTGACCAGTATGTCGCCATTGGGGGCGATCAGCATTTTGCGCGGACCGGCAAGACCGGTCGCAAAGGGCTCGATCTGAAAACCCGAAGGCAATGCCAGTGTCGCGCCCGCAGGCTTGGGCACCACCGAGGAGCTATTGCGCGAGGATGCCGTGGCAAACGGCGGCGGTAGCGATGCGACGGTAATCCGATGGAGTCGGCCCGGCGCGTCCAATCGCCAATTTGCCGACTTTTCGCTGCCGGCCGGGACCACGATCGCCTGTGCGGCGGCGGGGGCCTGACTCGAGACGCTTTGAAAATAGGCAATCAGGTTGTCGCGTTCGGTCTCATCGGGTACGGCCACCGCCATCGACGTGCCCGGCACGACGCTGGGCGGCGCGCCGAGAAAGCGCTTCAGAGTTGCCGCATCCCACGTAAGCTTCGACTCGCGCAGCGCCTGAGTATACGAAAACTGTGGCGCGCCGGCTGCGGGTCGACCCAGGACGCCGATGAGTGAAGGTCCCTGCGCGCCACCGTTATCGTCTGATTCCGCCGTGTGGCACGTGGTGCATCGCTGCCGAAAGAGGGCTTTACCGGCGCTCGCCTCAGCACTGAATGCCGGCGAGGACGCGACCAGAAAACCGGCTGCACAGCACATGGCGAGCAATAGTCGACTCATATCAGTACCCCCTTCTTAAGGATCAACGCGGGCCGCGTATTGAAATATAGCGCACCGACGTACAATCCTCGCAAGCATGCAGTTGTTCGAAATCACATTGCTATTGTTGGCCGTTGCGGTGGTGTTCCTGCAAATCGCACGGCGCTTGCGCGTCCCCTATCCCTCGCTGCTGGCGCTGGCGGGCGGCTGCGTCGCGGTTTTGCCGTTTGTGCCGCATTTAAACATTGAACCGCGCCTTGTCCTGGCCCTGTTCGTCGCTCCCGCGGTCATGGACACCGCCTTCGAGTTGCCGCCGCGCGAAATGCTGCGCAATTGGTTGCCGCTGGTCTCCCTGGCGGTGCTCCTCGTGCTGGTGACCACCGCCGCAGTGGCCTGGGCCGGCGCCTCGTTCGAAGGACTGCCGTTGGCGGCAGCCATCGCCCTGGGCGCCATTGTCGCACCGCCGGACGCGGCCGCCGCGTCGGCTGTCCTGCGAGAGTTCAGTTTGCCCCGCCGCACCATGGCCGTATTGCAAGGTGAGAGCTTGCTGAATGATGCGGTCGCCTTGCTGGCTTTCGGGTTAGCCGTGACCGCTGCCACAACGCCGGGCGGCGCCTGGGAGGCCTTGGTGCCGCGACTGCTCATCGCCGTTCCCGGCGGTGCGGTGCTCGGCATCCTGGTGAGCTTGCTGGCCACGCGGATCGTCCGTTCTGTCGCCGGCACGCTGTCGGCGATCATTGTTCAGTTCCTCGTTACCTTCGGAACGTGGATCCTTGCGGATCGATTGGGACTTTCGCCCATCATCGCCGTTGTGGCGCTTGCGGCCGTAGCCGCACAGTATTCGCCCGCGCGCACCAGCGCTCGCGACCGGCTCAACACCAACGCCGTGTGGGCGACGGTGGTCTTCATCCTCAACGTGTTGGCGTTTTTGCTGATGGGACTGCAGGCACGTGTCATTTTGAGTCAGCTGCAAGGCCCAGCCTTGACCCATGCGCTGGTCTTTGCCCTCATCGTGCTGGGGATCGTCATCGGGGTGCGCTTTGCCTGGGTGATGCTCTACGGAGTCGCGGTGCGCCAGTTCCGCGCTTTTTTCGAGAAGCGTGTGCTGCACGGAAAAGCACCCAGCGTGCAGGTGGGGGTATTGGTCTCGTGGTGCGGCATGCGCGGGTTGGTCACCTTGGCGACCTCGCTGGCGTTGCCGCACGAGTTCCCCGGCCGCGACGTCATCGTGCTCAGCGCGTTCACCGTCGTGCTCGGCACGCTGATTTTGCAGGGTTTCACCATGCGCCCGTTGATCACCCTATTGCGAATCGCACCGGATGCGTCGCTCGATGAGGATGTCTCCCGAGCGCGCCAAGCGATGATGGATGCCGCGCTCGAGGCATTGGCGGGTGTTCCCGGCGAACGCGCTGCCGCAATACGCGCCGAGTATGGGGCGGCGCGAATTGCCAGCGTCGACCGATCCCGGCCAACGACTCCGTACGATGAGTTGCGAACCCAAGCGATTGCGGCCGAACGCCGCTCGCTGAACCAGTGGCGCAGCCTAGGCCGCATTCACGACGATGCGTTCCACTTGCTCGAGGATGAGTTGGACCGTGCCGAGTTGCACGTCGCGTCGTTTGGGACCACCTGGCTCGACGGGTGAACTGGCTGACCCTTTTGGTGTACTCGCTCGTCGCGAGGCCGCGACTATTCAACCGGAGCCCGTATCTGCTGTTACCATGCGGGGCGATCGATCGTGGCAACTTAGGGAGACCACGGGATGTCTTCACGTTTCTTAGCAATCGGGGCGTTGGGCATATTGACGGCTATCACGGCGGTCTCCGCCGTCGGGCCTTCGCAACCCATGCTCCATCGCCCGAACCTACCCGGCAGCGCTCAACTACATATCGCCGGCAGCCGCAGCTTGCAGCAACGACAAAGCGCAGCCGGATCGAAGTTCGATGCCTCCCTTGCCGAAATATCACGTCATGTGAGCAGCGTCCGTCCCGGCCACGCCGTGGAGGATTTGCATGCTTTGAATCCTGCGGCGAGATTCACGCAGCCCGCCAACAGTTCGACACCCCTGGTGTTGATCGATGCGATCACGACCGGTGATCCGCAGAAGTTGAAATCCGCCCTGGTCGGGTTGGGTCTGCAGCGAGCATCGCAGTACTCCAATGATGTCGGCGGTTGGCTGCCGGTCGATCAACTGGATGCCGCGACGGCGCTCGGAGAGTTGCACGCCATTCGGGCCGCGATGCCGCGAACACGCAGCGGCGCGATTCAAACCCAGGGTGATTTCGCTCAGAACAGCGACCTCGTGCGCACGGCAAATGCACTCGATGGCACCGGCGTCACCGTCGGAGTTATTTCCGACAGCTATGACTGCTATACGCAGTACGCCAACAATGGTGTGTCGGCCGGCGGCAACGCAGGTTACGCCAACAACGGATTTAATACGACGGCGACGGGCGATGCCGCATCCGGAGATTTGCCCTCCTCGGTCAACGTGCTCGAGGAGGCGCCCTGCATGAATTACGGTGCGCCGATTAATTTGCCCTTCGGCGACGAAGGCCGGGCGATGATGCAAATCATTCACGATGTGGCGCCCGGTGCAGGCCTCGCCTTTTATACGGCGGAGACCAGCGAAGCTGATTTTGCCAACGGCATTGTCAAGCTGGCCGCTTCCGTGGCCGGCGGCGGCGCCGGCGCCAAGGTGATCGTCGATGACGTGGGTTACCCCGATGAGCCTTTCTTTCAAGATGGTATCGTCGCGCAAGCCATCGATACGGTGATGGGGCAAGGCGTCGCGTATTTTTCTTCGGCCGGCAATAACGGCACGCTGGCTTATGATAACAATGCGCCTGATTTTTCCTTCTTGTCGTCATCGCCGCCAAATTCCGGCGAGCATTTGCTCAACTTCAATCAGCAGGCGGGTGGCACTGTTACGACAACGTTGCCCGTGTCCATTCCACCTCTGATTCCGGGAGAATTCGTAGCGATCGTCGCGGAATGGGATCAACCCTATCTGACCGGCGCACCCAACAGCGGCGGCGCCAAGAATCAGATCGACCTGTGCATCGAAGGTGCGGTGGGCAATGACATCATCAACAAGCTGAATCCGGAACCGGACGGCAATTTGGCAGCGGGGATCTGCTCGGGAGGGAATGCGCTGGGCCATGATCCCGTGCAGGTCATGTACGTCTATAACCGAGCCGATGCCGCCGGCAACAGTTCAGCGGAAACGCTGAACATTGTGGTGGGCTTGGTGAGCGGCGCGGCTCCTGGGCGAATCAAAATCGTGGTCGAAGATGACGGCAGGGGCAGCACGATCACGCAGTTCGCAACCAACAGCGGCACGCTACAGGGTCATCCGGGAGCGGCTGGTGCCGCAGCCGTTGGCGCGGCATTTTTTGCGAACACGCCCTCCTGCGGGTTTGTCCCAACTCTCGAACAGTTTTCTTCCGCCGGCGGAGATCCAATTCTGTTCGACGCGACCGGAGCCCGTCTCGCAACTCCGGTGTTTCGACAAAAACCGGACTTCGTGGGTCCCGATGGCGGCAACGATACATTCCTCGGATTCAAGCTGGCGAACGGCGGACCTACCGACGCCAGCACGGTTACCGAATGTCTGAACAACTCTGCCTTTCCGAATTTCTTCGGCACATCGGCCGCTGCGCCGCATGTGGCCGGCATCGCCGTGCTGCTGCTGCAGGCCGCTCCCTCGCTCACGCCCACACAGCTTTACGGACTGCTGCAGCAGAGCGCGGTGCCGATCGGCGCGGCACCGACCCCTAATATCGCCGCAGGCTATGGATTCGTTCAGGCTGATGTGGCTGCGATCAACGTTCCGGTGATGGATATCATCGTTCCTGCCGCACCGACGTTGACGCTGGCCACAAGTTCCATCGTGGTGGGCAGTTCGACGACGATCACGTGGTCGTCGGCAAACAACCAAGGCTGCACCGCTTCTGGAAGTTGGACCGGCCCCTTGGCCAGCACGGGCACGCAAACCGTGAAGCCGACGGCGGTGGGGACCGTTACCTATACACTGCTCTGCACCAATCTCGCCTCCGGCCCATCTGCGCCGACATCAGTGACGCTCAGTGTCACTGCAGTGCCACCTCCAGCGACCAGCTCCAGCGGCGGCGGCGGCGCGCTGGGGCTTGCGACGCTGTTCGGTCTGCTGGCGATGTGCTTGGAACGAACGCGGCATTCGCTGCGACTGCGCCCGCGTCTGCGCGCACTTGCGAACATTGCATAGATCCGTTTCCTATCCTAGGCGTCGTGCGCGCGGCCGAGAATGTGATCGAGATTGCCAGGCAAATTGAGATCTAAGGGCCTGTTGCTCGGCGTAGTAGTAGTGAAATATCGGGCCCTGCTCGCGGAATGTCGGCACGTCGTGGACGTTTTTTTCAGTGACATTTTGAATGACGCTCAGCACGCCCCATCCCAACATAAGGCACGGGCACAGAAGCAGCAGCAAAGCAATCGCGAAATGCATGGCAGGCACCGAACTCTAGAATCGAGCCGGAATTTTAAATTCGGAGAGCTTTTTGGACTGTAGGAACAACGCTGATAATATTGTCAGCGTCGCCGGCCGCTCAACGGTTCGGCGTCAATGGCGGCAACACGCGTCCCAGCAACTCGCCAAATCCAATCGTGACGGCGCCTGGCCGCTCGCAGCGGCCTCGGAAAATCACGGTGTCGCCATCCTCCAAAAAGGTGCGCTGCTCATCTTGACCAATTTGCAGCGGCTGGCTGCCGCCTTTGCTGAGCTCGACCAATGAGCCGGCTTCGGCGGGCGTTGGGCCGGACTGCGTGCCGCTGCCAAACAGATCACCGGGACGCAGATTGCAGCCATTCACGGTGTGGTGCGCGACGAGCTGTGAGATCGTCCAGTAGGCATGGCGAAAACTGGTCTCCGATAAGCGTTGCGGAGGCTCATGGCGGTCATGCATTTTTGCCGTCTGAATGAGCGCTTCGAGCCGGATATCGATCGCTCCTGCTTCTCGATTCGGCTGCGAATCCAAGTAGGGCAGAGGCTGAGGATCCTCCGGCGGCCGGTTGAAGGGTACGCGAAAGGGGGCGAGTGCTTGCAGGGTCACCACCCACGGCGAAATGGTGGTGGCGAAATTTTTTCCCAGGAACGGCCCCAAGGGCTGGTACTCCCAGCCTTGTAAATCCCGGGCCGACCAATCGTTGAGCAGGCAGAGGCCGAAGATGTGATTCTCAGCATCGGCCAACGGGATTGCCGCGCCCAGCGGATTGCCGGCGCCGATGAAAATGCCCATTTCAAGCTCGTAATCCAAGCGGGTGCTGGGACCCACCGTCGGGCCGGCGGCCCCGGGTCTCTGCCCTCGAGGACGCGGGAAACTCTGCCCCGACACCCCGATGGATGAACTGCGGCCATGGTAGCCGATGGGTATCCACTTATAGTTGGGAAGCAGAGGATTATCCGGCCTGAATTGCCGGCCGATGGCCGTCGCATGATGAATCGATATGTAGAAGTCGGTGTAATCGCCGATCTGCGCAGGCAAAGAAAATATCGCGTCTTCTTGGGGCACCAAACAGGCCCTCAAGGCGCCTTCGAGCGCGGAGCCTTGTGCGAGCGCCTCGAACAACGCGCGGCGCAGCGCCCCCCAGACAGGCGGACCTAGTTGCATCAAAGAATTCAACGACGCAAGGCTGCCGGCGCGAATTCCCGGCCGGGCATCCCCCGGAAATAAGTTCGCGTCCGCGACCGCTGCGAGATCAAGGATTTGATCTCCAATCGCCACGCCGCCTCGAAACGGCTCGGCGCTGCGCGCGCGTCGAAATACGCCGAAAGGGAGATTTTGGATTGGAAACGCGCAGCCGGCTAGATTCGCCGCGGGCAGCCAACTGCGAACCTTTGGATCGTGCGTGGCATCCGGGCGATTGAAGACTGTCACGGCCGGGTCGGATCGAAGTGCTTTTTGAGCCCCAGCCAGTGGCTCATGTAGTCCTCTTGCAGCCGCGGCATGCCCTGCAACGCGCTGCGTGCCGGTTTGAGCACGGATCGAGATTCGAACATGAACGCCATCGTGTCCGTGATGTGCATCGGCACCGAGGTGTCCGCCGCCACAGCTTTATCGAATGTTGCAGCGTCCGGGCCATGGCCGCTCATGCAGTTGTGCAAGGAGGATCCGCCGGGCACGAAGCCGGTACTCTTGGCGTCATATACCCCGCAGATGAGCCCCATGAATTCGTTGGCCACGTTGCGATGAAACCAGGGCGGCCGGAACGTGTTCTCCATCGTCAGCCAGCGCGGAGGAAAAACGACGAAATCGATATTGCTCGTGCCGGCGAGGTCGCTCGGCGAATGCAGCACCAGGAATATGGACGGGTCGGGATGATCGTAGGAGATTGATCCCATGGTGTTGAATCGCCGCAGATCGTATTTGTAAGGTGCGTTGTTGCCGTGCCAGGCAACGACATCGAGGGGCGAGTGATCCATTTTTGCAGCCCACAAACCGCCGGCGAATTTGCCGATGAGTTCGCAGGGCTCGTCGAGATCCTCGTAGCGCGCCCTTGGTACCAGGAAATCGCGTGCATTGGCGAGGCCGTTGGAGCCGATGGGCCCGAGATCCGGCAATTTGAACGCAGCACCGAAGTTCTCGCAGATATAGCCTCGCGCCTCACCGTTCGGAAGATCGACTCGGAAGCGCAGTCCGCGCGGTATTACCGCAATTTCTTGCGGGCTCAAGTGTATGCGTCCGAGCTCGGTGTCGAGAATCAGCGCGCCTTGCTGCGGCACGATGAGCATCTCTCCGTCGGCGTCGTAGAAAAATCGCCGCTGCATCGAGCGGTTGGCTGCAAACAAGTAGATGGCGCAGCCGGCGTGCGCGTCCGGGGATCCGTTGCCGGCCATGGGCACCAGCCCCTCGATGAAGTCGGTGGGTACGGCCGGCACGCTCAGCGGATCCCACCGCAGCTGATTCGGCGGCACTGCCATGTCGGTCGGCCGCTCATCGAGAAGCCGGTGCTTGAATCGCTCAAAGGGCCGGTGCGTCACCGCGGGACGAATGCGGTACAGCCATGAACGCCGATTGGCGGCGCGCGGCGCCGTGAACGCCGTGCCCGAGAATTGTTCCGCGTACAGTCCGAACGGACAGCGCTGCGGAGAATTGCGGCCTTGCGGCAGGGCTCCTGCCAGTGCCTCGGTGGCGAATTCGTTGCCGAAGCCGCTCAAGTACCCATCGGATTCGGAAACGATTGCGCTCACGGCAGGCATTCTATGACACTTACGAGCGCAAATTTCACGCCAATCTGTCAAATGGTTGGTTGGGCGTGCTGATCCGCGGATAGTGTGCGATCCTGCGCGAGGTTCAAAGACTGGGGCTCCAACAGGCATGGCGCGCGAACACTTTCACTGGGATGATCCGCTGTTGCTCGACGCGCAATTGACGGACGAGGAAAAAATGGTCCGCGATGCCGCGCGCGACTACGCGCTCGGCCGGCTCGAGCCGCGCGTGCTCGAGGCATTTCGGCGCGAGCACACCGATCCGGGTATTTTCAAAGAAATGGGCGGCGTGGGACTCCTGGGCGCCACCATCTCCGAAGCCTATGGCGGCGGCGGACTGAACTATGTCAGCTATGGCCTCATCGCGCGTGAAGTCGAGCGCATCGATTCCGGATTCCGCTCAATGATGAGCGTGCAATCGTCGCTGGTGATGTTGCCGATTTTTAAATTCGGTACCGAGGCGCAGAAACAAAAATACCTGCCGCCGTTGGCGCGCGGTGAATCCATCGGTTGCTTCGGCCTCACTGAGCCCGATCATGGTTCCGATCCCGGCAGCATGATCACGCGTGCGCGCGCGGCCGCCGGCGGCTATCGGCTCTCGGGCGCCAAGACCTGGATTACCAACAGTCCCATCGCCGATGTTTTTGTGGTCTGGGCAAAGACCGACGACGACATAATCCGCGGCTTCATTCTTGAAAAAGGCTGGAAGGGCCTCACGACACCGATCCTGCACGGCAAGGTTGGGTTGCGTGCCTCGACCACCGGGCAGATTCTCATGGACGATGTGTTCGTGCCCGAAGAGAATTTACTTCCCGGCGTCACCGGACTCAAAGGGCCGTTTACATGCCTCGATTCCGCGCGCTACGGCATTGCGTGGGGAGCGCTGGGCGCGGCGGAGAGTTGTTGGCATACGGCTCGCCAGTACGTCCTCGACCGCAAGCAATTCGGCCGGCCGCTCGCCGCGAATCAGCTCATCCAGAAAAAACTCGTCGACATGCAAACCGAAATTACGCTCGGACTTCAGGGCTGCCTGCGTCTGGGGCGAATGAAGGACGATGGGACCGCGTCGGTGGAAATAACATCCATCATGAAGCGCAATTCGTGCGGCAAGTCGTTGGACATCGCGCGCATGGCGCGCGACATGTTGGGCGGCAATGGCATCTCGGATGAATACGGCGTGATTCGTCACGTCGTGAATCTCGAGGTCGTGAATACCTACGAAGGCACGCACGATATTCATGCCCTGATTCTCGGCCGGGCGCAAACCGGCATTCAAGCGTTCTCATGAGGCCGCGTCGTTTCGACTCGAGGAACGAGCGCTAGGGATATGCCGGAGACGCCGCACCGGACACCCGCGGTACGCGAATATTCGGCTTGAGTCGGATCTGCCACTCCGCGCTGGCCGGAGCGTCGGCCGTCAAGGTGACCTGCTGACCGGTGGTCTCCTCGGCGTGATCCATGCTTGGATGCCATATTCTGACGCGGTATTCGCCGGCCGGCATGTCGCTGATCACGGCGGTTCCCAGCGGCCCGGTCTTCGCGAAGAACGGCGTTTCCGACACATAGATATAGCCGATCATCCAGTCATGGATGTTGCATCCCAAGACCACGACGCCGGGTTTGTCGAAAACGATGGGCGGCGCATCCGTGCCGGAATACAAAGGCAACTCGAATTTCTTGGCGGGAGAAAAGGAGTAGACCTGGTGCCGGATATTGTCGCTGTTCGGAAAACGGACGGTAGAACCCACGAATATCGCTTTCACATAGGGCACAAATTGCTTGTCGACCTGATCCACCGCGTCCTTCGGGGGACGGGCGTGCAGGGCGCTGCGCGGGTCGACCGGAACCGCCAAGACCACTGCGTCAGCGACCAATAAGCCCTTGTGATCCCGAACGACGGCATGCATTTCGGCGGCCTGCGCGAGGGTTGCGCCCGCCAAAATCAGTCCGACCGTGCCGATGAATCTCTTAAGCATTTAAAACCGATAGTTCCACGTCAATTCCGGCATCGAATCGGTGTAGTTGTTGCCGCCCTGAGCATGCGTCTCCACGCGTTGAAATCCACAGCCGATCAGACTGTGAGCGGTCAGCGAATATTCCGCTCCCAGTCTCGCACCGTAAGTCGTTCCGTCGAGCCTATACGCGTAGGCACCCGGACCAAAGGTCGGATCAGGCGCAACCGCTTTGGCATTCAATGAAAGATAATATCCTGCAGCCGCCGTTTGAGCCGTGGAGACGACGTCACCATGCCGCAGCAGCGATCCTAAGTTGATCGAGAACCGCTCGCTCAGGGTATATTCCGCATTTGCCGTGAAACTTCGCCCGCGTAGGCTGAAGGCATCGCTCGATACGCCCAAATATTCGACAGCGCCGGCAGTCGCGGCGCGGCGCTCGTAGGCGTATTTTGCCCAAAGATTCCACCGTTCATCGATCCGCTTTCCCAATTCCAGCGACGCGGCGTAGAGCGTGGCGTCCCGATAGCCATCCTGGTAGTCGGAGCGGCCCAACGATATACCCGCGCGAGTCCACGTCGCGAAGGCGCCCAAACCCCACTTCTTCTTGAGCGACAGCAGTCCATCGATGGACCCATTTCGCAATCCGGTCAGGCTGTCGTAGATCTGCCCGGACAGTGCGCCGCCCGCCGCCAGGCTGTAGCTTTCGCCGATGGGGATCGACTGCGACAGGGAAACCGTTGCCGACGCGCTAAAGTCCGAAACCTTGTCGTTATAGGTCCGGGCGTTACTGACATTGTCATCGTGGCTGAGCGCGCCGGCCGTGGCCACGGTCCAATCGCTGCGCGCAGTGTGAGATACCGCACAAATGATCAGCAACACAGGCAGCGAGGCACGGGTCGCCTTGCAAAAATTCCATAGGCTGGGGCATCGCATGTCCAGATTATGCAATGTCGCCATAACCGTCGGCAGGACCTAGGTCGCATCGCGCAACGCGGGCTCGAAAACGAGAATGCAAGGCCACCCCATGGTCGTGTACTTGCGTTATGGAGCATTGGCAACGCCGTGCCCCGCTGCGACCCAGGCGTCCAGCCCCCCGTGCAGGGGCCGAACTCGCTTGAAGCCGTGATTCATCAGAATCTTGGCGACGCGCGCTGCTGAGGCTTCGCTGGGACAGGTGCAATAAAGAATGATGTCGCGGTCACGAGGCAGGTCCTTGAGGTGCACGTCGACATCCGGCAAAGAAATGTGCAATGCACCAGGAATCCAACGCGGCTCGAGCGCTCGGGCGGTGGGCGAGCGCACATCGATGATCAGCGGCGCCACGCCGCCTTCGATCAGAGCGTGAAGCTCCGCCACGCTGATGCGCGCCATGCGCAGCATTTTGTAGAAGCGCCTGCGCTCCCACCACTTGAAGGCGACATAGATTGACAACAGAACCAGCGCACCCAAAAAAGCGATGCTGCCGATACGATCGAGATGAATCAACAGCAGTGCGATTTGGGTCTTGAACAGCGCGCCGGCGAGCAGTCCCACACCCACCCACAACATCGCGGCCAAGGTGCTCAAGAAGATGAATCGCAGCCAGCCGATGCGCATGGCTCCGGCCAGCGGCGGCGCGATGGTTGCCCAGCCGGGCACGAACTTGGCGATCACCAATGAATTGATGCCCCAGCGGTCGAATTGACTCTGCGTTTCGTTGACGCAGGAATCGGGCTCCAGGGAGATTCGGCACAGCGTCTTCAATACGCGGATGCCATATTTCTGTCCGATCCAATACCAACCTGAATCGGCCAGCAGGCATGCTCCGACCGCGGCAAAGAAAACCGGCCCCAAGGGCTGCTGTCCGCTCGCGGCGATCGCGCCGGCGAGCACGAGCGTCGGCACGGCCGGCACCGGAAGGCCGATTTGATTCAGCAGAACGTTGAAGGCGACGATCGCCAAGCCGTACTGGCTAAGGCCGAGTATGAGTTGCTGGGTCAATTTCTTCGGTGTTCGATATTGGGCAGAAAGGCGGCCACCATTCCCAGCAGCGGCAGGTAAGCACAGATTCGATAGACGAATTCGATTCCGTGGCTGTCGGCGAGGCCACCCAACACCGCAGCTCCGATGCCGCCGATGCCGAACGCGAATCCGAAAAACAATCCCGATACCGCGCCCACATTGCCGGGCATCAGCTCCTGTGCAAATACCACAATGGCTGAGAATGCCGAGGAAAGTATCAGACCGATGATGAACGTCAAGATGCCCACCCACATCAAATCGACATAGGGCAGCATCAACGTGAACGGTGCTATCCCTAAAATCGACACCCAAATGACACGTTTGCGGCCGATGCGATCGCCCAAGGGTCCTCCGAACAACGTGCCGAGCGCCATCGCGAGCAGGAAAACGAACAGGTGAACCTGAGCGGAGCGCACCGATACGTGAAATCTCTCGATCAAATAGAAGCTGAAGTAGCTTGTGATACTGGCCACATAAAAATACTTGGAGAAAATCAACAGGACCAGCACGACGATCGATGAACGTACGCGCGCGGCGGAAACCGGGCTTGGAGCGGCCGCAGGTTGTGCTTTCGGCCGGTCGATGTGTTGGCGCTTGTACCAGGCACCGACGCGCGCCAAGACCGCAATCGCGATCACCGCGGCGATCGCGAACCAGGCGAGACTGCTCTGGCCTTGCGGAATGATGATCCATGCCGCGAGCAATGGCCCCATGGCACTTCCCCCATTGCCACCCACCTGGAAGATGGATTGCGCCAGACCGTGGCGACCACCTGAGGCCAAGCGGGCGATGCGCGAGGACTCGGGATGAAAAATGGCGGACCCCGCACCGATCAAGGCCGCCGCGGCGAGCACGCTGCCGTAGTTGGGCGCAAAGGCCAAGGTCACCATGCCGATCAGTGTGAAGCACATGCCGACGCTCAAGGAATACGGCTGCGGATGCTTGTCGGTGTACACGCCGATGAGCGGCTGCAGAAGGGAAGCGCATGCCTGATAGGTCAGCGTGATGGTGCCGATCTGCACGAAACTCAAGTGGAATTCACCTTTGAGGAGCGGATAGATCGAGACGATCAACGACTGCATCATGTCGTTGAGAAAATGCGAGAAGCTCAACGCGCCCAGCAGATTGAAGCGCGTCGTCGCGACTGGAACGATTGCGGGCGAATCCGCCGCGAAACTCTTTGCCATGGTCTTAAAACTCTCGCCATGTGCAGATAATCTGCACTCCGGACTGCGTACCCTACTAGCTACTTCGTTGTCTGTCCTGAGAGAATGCGCTGATGAAACGCTTCGAGCCCTATGTCTTTTTGCGCGATTTTGCCTCTCGCTGGGATGTGCTGGCATTCATCGTCGTGATCGGGCTGGTGGTGTTTTTGGGCGAGACCTCGCGCGGCTTGTTTGCGCCGCTGACCGCACTCGAGGTAACGCCGATATCCTTGGATCCTTCGCATCTGCCGGAATATGCCGCGCGCACGACATTTCGCATGTTTGCGGCCCTCGCGCTGTCGCTGCTGTTCACGCTGACGTATGCGACTTGGGCGGCCAAGAGCGAGCGCGCCGGCAAGCTGCTGGTGCCCATCCTGGACATTCTGCAGTCGGTACCGATCCTGGGTTTCATTTCCATTACAGTCGTGTTCTTCATGTCGCTCGCCCCGGGGCGGGTCCTGGGCGCCGAGTTCGCCGCCGTCTTCGCCATCTTTACCAGCCAGGCTTGGAATATGGCGTTCAGCTTTTATCAGTCATTGCGCACCATCCCGATCGAACTCAGCGAGGCCGCGGAATCGTTTCGATTGTCGCCTTGGATGCGCTTCTGGCAGCTGGAGGTTCCCTTCGGCATGCCGGCGCTCATATGGAACATGATGATGTCCATGTCCGGCGGCTGGTTCTTCGTGGTGGCCTCCGAATCGATCAGCGTCGGCCATACCACCGTGGCGCTGCCGGGCGTCGGCTCGTATATCGCGCTTGCCATCGAACAAAGGAATCTCACCGCCATCGGTTGGGCCATCGCGACCATGTTGATCGTGATTCTTCTTTATGACCAGCTGCTGTTTCGGCCTCTGGTGGCGTGGGTGGACCGCTTTCGCGTCGAGCAAGAGCCGGGAGCGCGGGTGCCGGATTCGTGGGCACTGACCATGATGCGCCGCTCACGGCTCATTCAAGGCGCCACGCTGGCGTTTCACACCGCCGTCATGTTTACCAGCCGCGCCGTCAAGCGCCGCGATCAGCCGCTGCGGCAGTCCTCGGATAAACCCAGACGCTCGCTCGATCTGTTGTGGGTGATGTTGATCGTTGCGGCCGTCGTCGCGGGGCTGTGGCATATCGTGGTGGTGCTGATTCAGAACACGCCCCTCAAGGAAGCGCTGCAGGTATGCGGACTGGCGTCGCTCACCATGCTGCGTGTGTTCGTCTTGATTGCGTTTGCCAGCTTGGTGTGGGTGCCCATCGGCGTGTGGGTGGGCATGCGGCCGCGCGCTGCGCAAATCGTTCAGCCGATCGCGCAATTCATGGCGGCCTTTCCTGCGAATCTGCTGTTCCCCATCGCGGTGTACGGAATCGTTCGATGGAAACTGAATCCGGATATTTATCTGAGTCCGCTGATGATTTTGGGAACGCAGTGGTACATTTTATTCAACGTCATCGCCGGTGCCTCTTCGATTCCGGCGGAGATGCGCTACGTTGCGGAAAATTTCCGCATCACGGGTTGGCTGTGGTGGCGCAAGGTTGCGCTGCCGGCGATTCTGCCGTTCTATGTGACAGGCGCCATCACCGCTTCGGGCGGATCTTGGAACGCAGCCATTGTCGCCGAGCTGGCGACCTGGGGAGATACTCACATCCAGGCGCGAGGCTTGGGCAGCTACATCGCGGAGGCGACCAACGCCGGGGATTTTCACCGCATCGTGTTGGGGATCGGCGCCATGAGCTTGTTCGTCGTGGTCATCAATCGGCTCTTTTGGCGTCCTCTTTACTACTATGCCGAGCGCAAGTATCGACTTACTTAGGTGCCTGGCTCCGAGGTTTATGACATGAACACCACCTCTCCGCTGCTGCAGTGCACAGACGTTCGCAAGGCGTTTCCGAAGCCCGACGGCGCGGAGCTGCTGGTACTGGAGGGAATGAATCTCGAGCTGCGTGAGGGGCAGATCGTCGGGCTGCTGGGCCGATCCGGTTCGGGCAAATCAACCTTGCTGCGTCTGATCGCGGGACTGTCCGAACCGAGCGCGGGCAATCTGCGCTACTTGGGCAAGCCCATCTCGGGTCCTGCACCGGGCATTGCCATGGTCTTCCAAAGTTTCGCCCTGTTTCCTTGGCTGACGGTTTTTGAAAATGTCGCGCTGGGATTGGAGGCGCAGCGGATGTCGCGGCCTGAAATCCGCAAGCGTTCCTTGGCGGCGATCGACCTCATCGGCTTGGACGGTTTCGAGTCCGCGTATCCTCGCGAGCTGTCCGGCGGCATGCGCCAGCGCGTGGGTTTTGCCAGGGCGCTGGTGGTGCATCCGAATATTTTGCTGATGGATGAGCCGTTTTCCGCTTTGGACGTGCTGACGGCGGAGACGCTGCGCACCGATTTCTTGGATCTGTGGGCGGAAGGGCGCATGCCCATCAAGGGCGTCATCTTGGTCACGCACAACATTGAGGAAGCGGTATTGATGTGCGACCGGGTGTTGGTGTTCGGCAGCAATCCAGGCCGCATTTTGAGCGAAATCAAGGTGGCCCTGCCGCAGCCGCGAAACCGCCTCGATCCGAGTTTTCGCGAGCTGGTGGAGCGTATCTATGTCGAAATGACGGCGCGACCCGCCGGCGGTGCCCCCGGCCGCAAGGAGAATTTCCCAGGCTTAGGAATCGGCAGCGTCTTGCCGCACGTGTCCTCCAACGTGCTCGCCGGTTTGATGGAAGCCGTCGCGGCTCCTCCCTTCAACGGCAAGGCCGACCTTCCGGAGATAGCCTCTGACTTGACCATGGAGATCGACGAGTTGTTTCCCGTCGCGGAAACGCTGCAAATGCTGCGATTCGCGGAACTGGAGGGCGGCGACTTGAAACTGACTGAGGATGGATTGGCATTCGCCCATGCGGCGCTCGATGAGCGCAAGCGCATATTCACGCGCCATTTGCTGACCTATGTGCCGCTGGCCGCCCATGTCCGGCGAGTCTTGGACGAGCGGGCCTCTCATTCGGCTCGAAAGAGCCGCTTTATCGACGAATTGGAGGACTTCATGGCCGAGGAGGCCGCGGAGCAAAGCCTGCGCGCGGTGGTGAGCTGGGGCCGATATGCAGAGGCCTTCGCCTATGATGACGAGAATGCCATGTTCAGTCTGGAGAATCCGACTTAATATGATGCAATGACCGAAATGGCGCCCTACTTGAGCCTGCATGTTCCGCCGGACGAAATGGTGAAATTCATTCAGGATCTGATGACTCTTCCGCACGGGGAGATCGCGGCCAGCTCGGCCATGACGCTGGCGCAGCGCCACTGGGGCGGCGATACACCGATGGCGCGCGCGGCGCTGTTGCGCTGGGGTGCGCTCAATCTGGCGTTCCAGGACAAACGGTTGGAAACGTGGACTGTCACGCGTGAGCGCGATCGCATTCAGGTTCCGGCGGCGTTGGTGGCGGCGGCGGGTGTTGCTCCCTTGGTCATCGATAACGAGCGGGCGGTATTTGACATACCGGCGCTTCTGGATGCCACTCTGGAGTTCCAGCCTCCAGCGGGTCAGGCCTAAGCACCGTGACAAGCCCGGCTGAGCAAGCGCCGAAGCCGCGCTTTGGGGTCCTGCGCACCATCGCCCTTTACAAGCTTGTGAAGGTGTTGCTGCTGCTCGCGGTCGCCTACGGCGAATTGCGGCTGCGGGACGCCTCACTGGCGGCCAAGCTGCTGTCTTGGGCGCAAGCGCAGCCTTATGGATTGGAACACCGCATCGTCACGCAGCTCTTGGAGTGGTTCAGCGGATTGAGCGTGCCGCGAATCCACGCACTGCGAATGGTGACGCTGGCTTACGCGGCCGTTTTCGCGGTCGAGGGCGTGGGCCTGTGGATGCAGAAACGCTGGGCCGAGTGGTTGACGGTGATCATTACGGCCTCACTGATACCCCTGGAAGGCTGGGAGATCTTCTTCAGACCGACCATCGGCAAGGTCTTGATCCTGCTGGCCAACGGGGCCGTCGTCGCCTACCTGGTGTGGCACGTGCGCACGAAGAATCGTCCCGTGCCCAAGGCGCGTAGAGTCAACGTGAAATGATCTTCATCTCGGTTGTAACGCGTTAATCCGTCGTATTCTTCGCAGCGCTTAAGCCTCAACCACCCGTTTGGAGATCTCATGAAGAAGTCTGCGACCCTCATCACCACTGCCTTGTTGACCTTTGGCTTCGCCGCCGCCTCCATGGCCGCCGACACGCCGAAGTCCGCCGCGCCGGCGGCTGCCGATACGGCCACCGCCGCGCCCACGACCAAGACCAAGACCGCCAAGCACACCACCAAGAAGCACAAGAAAGCCACCCCTGCTCCCGCGACAACCAAGTAATATTATTGGTATAACGCCCCGACCGCTTCACGGCGGCCGGGGCTTTTTTTTGGGTTAGAACGGGCGGGAACATGGATCTGATAGTCGCAGTCAAGGCGTTGATACTGGGCGTGGTCGAGGGGCTGACCGAATTCCTGCCGGTATCCAGTACCGGGCATTTGATCGTGGTGGGCAGCCTGCTCAATTGGAACGACGAGAAGGGCGAGGTATTCGAGATCGTCATCCAATTTGCCGCCATCCTGGCGATTTGCTGGTTGTACCGGCAGCGGCTTTGGAATGTGATTGCGACCTTGCCCGCCGATCGCAAATCGCAGCGATTTGCCCTGAATATCGTGCTGGCATTTCTGCCGGCCGCCGTGCTCGGCGTGCTTTTCATCAAGACCATCAAGCAATATCTATTCGCGCCGGTGCCGGTCGCAACCGCTTTCATCGTCGGCGGCATCCTTATCCTCATGATAGAGAGCCGCAAGCGCACGCCTCGGGTCGAGAATGTGGATGGCGTCAAACCCAGCGATGCCACCTGGGTCGGGTTCGCCCAAGCCCTATCCATGATCCCGGGCACGTCGCGCTCCGGCGCGACCATCATGGGCGGTCTGCTGCGCGGATTGTCGCGCCCAGCCGCCACCGAGTTCTCCTTTTTTCTCGCGATCCCCACCATTTTCGGGGCGACGGTGCTGGAGTTGTACAAAGCGCGCCATTTGCTGAATGTCGATGACCTTGCGGTCATCGGCGTGGGGTCGGTGGCGTCCTTCATCAGCGCAGCCATCGCCGTGAAGGCATTGATTCGTTATGTCAGCGGCCATGACTTCAAAATTTTCGCCTGGTACCGGATCGGCTTCGGATTCATCATTCTCGGCACATGGTATTTCGGCGTGGTGAAGTGGTAATTAATTTAAGAAGTTTGGCCGGCAGCGCTGCGCTGTTGTGTCTCGGGTTTATTGCGCAGGCGCAGGCGCCGCTTGGCGCACCGACGGTAGAATGGCGCCGCGGGAATCTCATCATCACCGAAGCACGCGCTCGGCCGACGCCCCCCGGAATCACGGTCGGCGCGGTGTATTTTTCGATCACCAATGCGGGCAGCAAGGCCGATCGATTACTCTCGGTCAGCACGCCCGTGGCGAACAAGGTTGAACTTCATGAAAGCCGCAACATGCGCGGTGTGGTCGAAATGCGCGAGCTGACATCGGTGGAATGCCCGCCGGGCGCGACTGTTCGGGCGACGCCCGGCGGCTTGCATGTGATGCTGATGGGCCTGGCCGCGCCGCTGGCCGCCGGAACCGAGCTCAGCATGTCGCTGCAATTTCGCGACGCGGGCGTACTAAAGCTCAAGGTACCGGTAGTGTGAACGCGGCCGCGGTCCAGGCAACCGATGTGGCGCATCTGATTCAGGTTGCGCTCACGCCCATATTCTTGATCTCGGCGATCGGTGTGACGCTCAATGTGTTGACGAACCGCCTTTCGCGGATTGTCGATCGGGCACGCGTCATGGAATCTCAGGTAGCCCATCCGGATTACAAGCCTGAGGGTCGCGATCTGCACCAGGCGCTCGCCGTCTTGGCGCGCCGCGCCCGCTACATCAACGCCGCGATCACTCTGATCACGCTATCGGCGCTGTTCATCGCCTTGGTGGTGGTGATGCTGTTCGTCAACGCGTTTGCGCACTGGGAACTAGCGGCGTTCATCGCGATCATGTTCATTCTGTCGATGCTGGCGCTGGCAGGTGCGTTGACCGCGTTTCTCATCGAGGTGCGCATCGCGACCACCACGCTGCGCATCGGCATCGAGGCCGCGTCGCGCAACAGCTAGTGCGCGTGAGCTTCGCGCACCGCAATCGGCACATTGCACAAATCGATGCGGCCGGCCGGGGTCTTGAAAAAGTCCTCGGGACGGTTGCGCCGTGATTCGACCAGCGCGGCGAAGGCGGGGGTGTCAGTGCGGATGACCTCGAGATTGGAGCGCTCCGCCGCCGGCACATCGGCCGCTACGCGAATCGACTTGATGGGCAGCGGCTTTTCATTCTTGGCATAGAAGCCCATCTCCGCGCTGCCGCGTGGCAGGCTCGACAGCAGCTCGACGCCTTTGACCACGCGTCCCACCAACGCCACGTTGCGGTCGAGATGCCGCGGCGCATGGCCGATCACCACGTACATTTCGGCGCCGCTGCCGCTCTCGGCGTCCAAATCGCGGCCCACGCCGACCATGCCGTAGCAATGCGCCAGCCATACCTTGTGCAACTTAAGGGAGCGCGCCACGGGGAACCCTGCCGAGAAACCGACTTCCGGCGCATAGACATCGCCATCCGGCAACCGCGTGAAGGCCATTTGCGGCGGCAAGGCAGAATCGAATTCCGGCGCGACCTTGCCAATCCCAGTGGGCAGCGGATGGCGATTGTCGGGGTCGCCCCACTGCGCCACGTAGTTGTCCTGTTCGCGGATGATCGATAGTCCGTTGAAATACCCGGCACGGGTGAGCGTCTTGATGTTCACCACATGCAGAGGCGCGAAGGCGGGGGCCAATTCGATGACCACGCGGCCGCCGGGCAATTCGACATACAGCGTGTTTTCGGGGTCCAGCGGGCGCCAATCGGCCGGGCTCGATGCCGCCAAGACCTCGGGCATACTGGGTTGTTTAGCGGCCGGCGCGGATTGCGATAAAATAACCAACGCACAAGGGATTAAAAACCTAAGATTGCGGTTCATGTCCGAAGTATTGCATAAACCAGTCACCGGCCGCCTCAGGCAGCCTCCGAGGGGCAACATGCGCCGCATTTTATTCTGTTGCCTTGCGTTAGCTGTCGCGGACCTGCGAATCGCGCAGGTTGTCGCTCAAGGATACCCTGGTGGTGTTCCATCGGTCACCGGCGGCGGCGGCCGCACACAGCAGCGGGAAGAAATTCCCTCAGCACCGCTTGATGTCAAGCCGGAGAAGGCCGCGGCAAAGGCTTACGCGGCCGGCACGAAGAGCATGTCCAAGGCCCATGAGCTGGAGGATGCGATCGCCAAGGCGACCGACCCCGACAAGAAAGCCAAGGCCATGTCGAAATTGGAGGACACGTACGGCAGGGCGCTGGATCAATTCACCGAAGTATTGCGCAACAAAGGCGACATGTACGACGCGTGGAATCAGATTGGCTACGTGCATCTGCGCTTCGGTGCGTACCGCGAGTCCGTCGATGACTACAAGCATGCGCTGGCGTTGAAGCCGGATCTACCAGAGGCGATTCAGCATCGCGGCGAGGCCTATTTGGGCATCGATCACCTCGACGAGGCCAAGGCCGCTTACATGGACCTGTTCTTCCACGCGCGGCCGCTGGCAGATCAACTGATGGTGGGTATGCGGGCTTGGCTGCAGAATCACCGGGCTGCGGCAAACGGCATGCGCGCCACGGATATCGATGCCTTCGACAAATGGGTTCAGGAGCGCGATGGCATCGCCAAGGCCACGGCGTCCGCGAACTAGTGGGCTGTAACGGCCGAAACTAGCCGGGCCGTTTTAGTGCATCGACTTGCAAGCGCAATTGTTCCACGAGTTCCTCGAGCGCGCTCACGCGCTGACTTAACGTAGGCGCGCCGGATGCCGATGCAGCGGGCTCGGCCGCCTCCGGCTCGGGGGCTGAGTCCAAGGCGCCTGAAAATAAATGCGCGTAGCGCGATTCGCGGGCCCCGGGGCTCCTGGTCAAGCGCGCGATGAAGGGGCCGTCCTCGCGCGTCATCAGTGTTCTTAGCGTGGCTTCCACCTCTTCGGCATCCGCGAATTCACACAAACGATTGGTGCGCGAGCGCAGTTCACCGGGGGTCTGCGGACCGCGCAGCAGCATCACGCAAATGATGCCCAACTCCTGCTTGGAGAACTTCAGAGAACCAAACTCGGTGTTGCAGAAGCGGTGCTTGTACTTGGTGACCCGGCCGCCGTAGCCCGCGGATTTATCGCTGACCATGTACTTCTTCATCAGCGAGTCGACCGACTGCTGAACTTCGGCCTCGCTCAGCTCCAGCACCGGATCACGATTGGTTTTCTGATTGCAGGCATTGGTGAGCGCATTCAATGACAGCGGATACTGATCGGGAGTGGTAATTTCCTTCTCGATCAGGCAGCCGATGACGCGCGCTTCGTGTGGGGAAAATTCAATGTTCATGACAGCTTCCAAGTCGGCGCCCGTTGTTCTAGGGTAGCGCCCTTGAGTCCAAGAGTAAGACAGGAATCCCAAAAATGAAAACCAAAGCCGCCGTTGCGACTGCCGCCCGCAAGCCCCTGGAAATCATCACAGTGGACCTGGAAGGTCCGAAAGCCGGCGAGGTATTGGTGGAAATCAAGGCCAGCGGGGTCTGTCACACGGATGAGTTTACCCGCTCGGGCGCGGATCCAGAGGGCTTATTTCCGGCCATTCTCGGTCACGAGGGCGCCGGCATCGTGGTCGACGTCGGACCCGGCGTGACATCCGTGCGCAAAGGCGATCATGTCATTCCGCTTTACACGCCCGAGTGCCGGCAATGCAAGTCCTGCACCTCGCGCAAGACCAATCTTTGCACCGCGATCCGCGCAACCCAGGGCAAGGGACTCATGCCGGATGGCACCAGCCGCTTTTCGATCGGCAAGGACCTCGTGCACCACTACATGGGCTGCTCCACGTTCTCGAATTTTACGGTATTGCCCGAGATTGCCGTGGCGAAAATCCGCGAGGATGCCCCGTTCGACAAGGTATGCTACATCGGTTGCGGAGTGACGACGGGAATTGGCGCGGTGATCAACACGGCCAAGGTGGAGGCCGGCGCGAATGTGGTCGTATTCGGTCTCGGCGGCATCGGCCTCAATGTCGTTCAGGGCGCACGCATGGTCGGCGCCGACAAAATCATCGGCGTCGATTTGAATCCGGGCCGCAAGGCGCTTGCCGAGAAATTCGGCATGACGCACTTCGTCAATCCGAAGGAAATCGGCGGCGATCTCGTGGCCCACCTGGTCGCACTCACTGACGGCGGCGCCGATTATAGTTTCGAATGCATCGGCAATGTGGATTTGATGCGCCAGGCGTTGGAGTGCTGCCACCGCGGCTGGGGAGTCTCGGTGATTATCGGCGTCGCGGGCGCCGGCAAGGAGATTTCGACCCGTCCATTCCAACTGGTCACGGGGCGCGTGTGGAAGGGGACCGCATTCGGCGGCGCGCGCGGCCGCACCGATGTACCAAAGATCGTCGATTGGTACATGGACGGCAAGATCAACATCGACGATCTCATCACGCATACCATGCCGCTGGGCGAGATCAACCGAGCTTTCGAGCTGATGCACTCCGGTGAATCGATTCGCAGCGTGGTGCTTTTTTCATGAGCGCCATCACCGTGGTTTCGGAGCATGCCTGCTACGGCGGCGTGCAGCGGTTTTACCGGCACGAGTCCCGCGAAGTCCGCGGTCCCATGAAATTTGCCGCCTACCTGCCGCCGCAGGCGCGTTCGGGACCGGTGCCTGTGCTGTATTTTCTATCAGGGCTCACCTGCACGGAGGAGACCTTTTGCATCAAGTCCCATGCGCAGCAGTCGGCCGCGGAATTGGGACTCATGCTGATCTCGCCCGATACCAGTCCGCGCGAACCGCGCCTCCCGGGCGATGCCGATAGCTGGGATTTCGGCTATTCAGCCGGATTCTATGTGGACGCCACCCAGGCTCCGTGGTCGCAGTACTACCGCATGTACAGTTATGTCACGCGGGAACTGCCGGAGATTGTGGCGGCTCACCTGCCGGCTCGCCTAAGCGCCACCGGAATTTTCGGTCATTCCATGGGCGGCCACGGCGCGTTGACGCTGGCACTGCGCAATCCCTCGCTCTATAGATCGGTTTCGGCCTTTTCGCCGATCGCGGCGCCCATGCAGTCGCCATGGGGCCGCAAGGCATTCACCAATTATCTGGGAGCGGACCAGCAGGCGTGGCGCGACTACGACGCCAGCCAACTGGTGGCGCGTGAAGCCTATCCCGGGCCCATCCTCATCGATCAGGGCACGGCCGATCAGTTTCTTGCCGCCGAGCTCAAGCCGGAAGAATTTGCCGCCGCCGCGGCCAAGTCCGGCCAGCAATTGAATTTGCGGATGCAGCCCGGCTACGATCACGGCTACTACTTCATTCAAACTTTCATGGCCGATCACCTGCGTCACCACGCGGAACAGCTGCGTCAAACTTGAACGCCGTCATCGGTGAGATAAAACCAAGTGCAGCCGCCGTAGCCTGAAGCAGTAGCAATCCGACAAGGGCAACGGCGTTGACATAGAAGATGTACAGGACCACGGACGCCGCGAAATCCGCGCTGCTGCCCGCGGGACTCATTAGAAAAAGAGACCCCTCGTAGGCGAGGAACGCGACGGCAAATGATCCGATGGCTTTCACCGTAATAGCTGCGTTTCGCACTGCACCCTGTGCAAGCATCGCAGCCATCGTGGACAGCAACGCGGCGATGCCGAGATTGATGCCTCCGCGGTAGCAGTCCCAATTCAACGGATAATGGAGCAACCCAAAACCTATGGCTTGATTGGCAAGCCAGTTAACCGTAATCAGTACGAAGGCGTCTCGTCGGGGTAGAAATAAAGCCGCCAGCGTTGCAAGCGCGGCGAAGGGAGTACCGCAAGCCAGGCCTAAGGTGCTCGCCACCGTGAGAACGGTCAAGATACCGCCCCACACGAAGCGCCTCGCTAATTGCGTATCGGGTCGCTGAAGTGTCATTGTTCGTTTCCTTTTAGGGTATGGCTGGTGTTCAGAACTTCGCCTTGACGCCAGCGAATGCGCCCAGCGTCGGTTGATCGAAGGCATCCGGATTTTGATAATGCCGATTGAGCAAATTGGTTACACGCCCGGTAAGCGTCCAGTGACTGCTGAGATCGTAGGCCGCTGCCATATCCACCGTGGTGTAGCCAGGCGCATTTAACCGCGGAATCGAACCATCCCTGTTGGTGTCCGCCCAAGAACTGACCGATAACACCGTTGCGTTCAGCGAAAGCCGGTCTGTTGCCTGCCAATTGGTATTCAGACTCTCTTTGTTTTTCGGCCGGCGCAACAATTCCTGCCGGGTCGCCTGGTCGGTCGCCTGCGTATACGTGTAGTCCAATCTAAAGGTCAGTGTCCGTATCGGCTGGTAAGTCACGAAGCTTTCGACGCCGTCTGTCACGGCACGGCCGATATTCAGATACGTCGTGGCGTTCGTATCGATGAGATTCTTGATGTCGTTATGAAAATACGTGACGCCGAAGATCAGCGCATCGCCCAGAGACTGTTCGACCCCTAGATCCCATCCCAAACTGGTTTCAGGACGCAGATTGGGATTCGCAAAGAATCCGAAATCCGGAAAGCTCTGAAACATTTCAGACAAGGTCGGAGCCTTGAATCCCGTGCCGATGCTTCCCTTGAGTTTTGTGCCGGTTTCTTTGATGAGATATGCGGGCGCAAAGCGATAGGTCACCTTGCTGCCGAATCGATCATTGTCGTCGTAGCGCAACGCCAACGTATCGTAGAGACGCTCCGTGAAACCCGATTGCAATTCGGCGTAACCGGAGTTGATATCCGTGCCGGCGGAAATCGGAACTGTGATTGAATCTCGCTGATGTTCGGCGCCGAGCACCAGTTTCTCGTTCTTGGCCAGCGCCACGATCCCCTGCCAGTCAAATTTGACCCTGGCGCCGAAATTATCGGTCGGCGGAGCGTCGGGGCTGAAGTCGCGGGACTTGATATTGCCGTACGCCGCACCAAGGGTCTGCTCCAGCACGCCCCCGAAGCTTACGAGGTGCGCGGTGGCGCGGGTGTAGTACTGCCGGGTGGTCGACTCACTTTGCGAGGTGTCCGGCGTTGACGGAAAAGTGGCGAAGTTGTCGCCTGTGAAATGTAGATGCGAGCCGGTGTAGCGCGCGACCAGCCCCAGGTCGAAGTGCTCGGTGACATCGAATCCGAGCTTGGTCGAGGCGGTTAGATTGTCATACGCGTCGTCGATGCGTTGTTGGCCCGGCGGCAGGTTGTCCAGCGGCGTCACCGCCGTCGCCCCGGAGTGAACATGGTCGATCGTGGCGGCATAGTGAAACTGGTCGAGCGAACCGCTCAAGTGTCCCATTTGATTGAACGAGTCGAACGATCCACCCTCGAGACTTGCGCTCACTTGGGGAGGACCCGAACCGCTCTTGGTGATGACGTTGATGACACCGCCGATCGCATCGGAGCCGTATAGACCGCTTTGCGGGCCGCGCAAGACTTCCACCTTTTGAATGTCCTGGGTCAACAGCTGGCCGAAATCAAATGAGGCGTTGGAGCTGCTCGGATCGCCGACGTCGATACCGTCAATCAGGACCTTGGTGTGGTTCGAATTCGTGCCGCGCATGAACACCGAAGTCTGGCCGCCCGGCCCTCCCGATTGAACGACATTCAATCCAGGAACCTCTTTCAGCAAGTCCGGCAACGTGCGGATCTGCCGCGCAGCAATTTCCGCTGCCGTGACGAGCGTTACGCTGCTCGCAATTTGAATTTCGGGCGTCGGAATGCGGGTTGCGGTGACCACAATGGACTGCAACTCCGTCTCTTCGCTTGGGCCGGCGATCGACGCACAGAATGGAATCAATGACGCAACGCAAGTAGCGGCGAATCGAGTGTTCAAAGCGGCTCCCCAGTGACGACAAACCAAGGACCGCGTCGATCTCAAGCATGTGCTGAGCCCGCGTTTCGGACGCAGCTGCACAGGCCTGCGTCAGCGCAGTCCACTCCGTCGCCACTAGGGTTCTTCCTCTCGCTCAGCACACCCCGGCTGGTCGATGGGCGACCACAACAAGTAGGTTTCCTGGCTCGCGGCTTGGAGTCCATCATCACCTTCCCGGGGGTCTTCCACCCAGTGGTCTTCGATGAGGGCACACCGCTTACAGTTGCGGGGGCAGCCCGGGTATTTCACCCGAGTTCCCTTAAATCCCCATACAGGGGAACCTGTCGTGTGCGCATACGTTGACGCAAAACACGCCGACGGTCAACATGCCGTCCAACCGTGAGCTGTATGACCGACAAAGAACCCGTGGTCCTGTCCTGGAGCGGAGGCAAGGACAGTGCCATGGTGGCTTACCATCTGCTCGCCTCCCAAAAATATGAGATCGCCGCGCTGTTGACGACAGTCACCGAGGACTTTGACCGGATCAGCATGCACGGAGTCAGGCGCGAGCTGCTCGAACGGCAGGCAGAGTCTCTGGCGATTCCGCTGCACAAGGTGATGATCCCGAAGGATTGCTCCAACGAAATCTACGAGGACCGCATGAACGAAGCCTTCAGCCACTTCAAGGCTCGCGGCATAACCAAGGTTGCCTTCGGCGATCTATTTCTCGCAGACATAAGGCAATATCGGGATGAGCGACTCGCGCAAGCCGGTATGACGGGGCTATATCCGATCTGGCTGCGCGACACGGACGAACTCGTTCGCACCTTTATCGGCTTGGGCTTCAGAGCCAAGCTGGCATGCGTCGATACCCATGCCATCGATGCCTCATTCGCCGGACGAGAACTCGACGCCAGCCTGCTCGAGGATCTCCCCCGGAGTGCAGATCCTTGCGGAGAGCACGGCGAGTACCATTCATTCGTTTATGCCGGACCCATCTTCAAGAGGACGATCGATTGCAAGACGGGCGAGACCACGATGCGCTCCTCGCGCTTCAACTACTGCGACATCCTCTCGACGGAGGCTTAAGTGAGAATCGTGTCGTTCCTGCCGGCGGCCACCGAGATGATCTACCTGTTGGGACTGGGAGATAAACTCGTCGGCCGAAGTCACGAATGCGATTTCCCGGAAGAGGTAAAGCTCAAACCCGTCATCGTGGACTGTGCGCTCGATTTGTCCAGCATGACCATGGGGCAGATCGACGTGGCCGTCAGCACTCAGCTCGCTGGGGGGAAAAGTCTCTATACGGTCGATGAAGCCAAGCTTCGCGCGGCAGCTCCCAACGTCCTGGTGACGCAGAATCTGTGCCAGGTTTGCGGTCCCGCCGGCAACGAAGTCTCTCAGGTCATCAATGCCATGAGCGATGCGCCGAAGATCGTTTGGCAGACGCCGCGCAACTTCGAGGAGATGTTGGACGCGCTGCGCACGCTGGGTAGGGAAACCGGTACAGAAGACAAGGCCGTCGAGTGGTCGGCCGCCGCCACCGCGCGAGTCAAGCGAATTTCAGCCGCAACTGCGGCGCTACGTAAAGTCCGGGTGTCGTTTTTAGAGTGGGTCGATCCAATCTACTGTGGCGGACATTGGATTCCGCAAATGTTGGCTTGGGCCGGAGCTGAAGACAGCAATTCCAGGGCCGGCACCGATTCGGTCCGAATCGGCTGGGAACAGGTTCTCGACCATCAGCCTGAAGTTATCGTGGTATCGCCTTGCGGATTTAAAACCCGCGATGCGTTGGCGCAAGCCGCCTTGTTGAAGGCGCGAGTCGGGTGGAACGATCTACCCGCCGTTAGGAATCGACGCGTTTACGCTGTGGATGCCAACGCGTATTTTGCCCGCCCGGGCCCCCGTCTTGTCGAGGGTGTGGAGCTGCTCGCTCATTTGGCACACCCCGATCACTTTTCATGGGCGGGTCCGGCTGATGCCTTCTGTGCAGTGACAGCCTAGCGGACCAGAACCTGCGGTTCCGACGTGATATGCCCGTCGAAATCCGTCCATACATGCTGCGCAAAATCGTACAGCTTGCAACGGCGCACCGTGTTCCAGTAGTAGCGCCACGAGAAGACTTCCGAGTTCAATCGCTCATCCAGTGTGGCGGCCAGCTTCGCCTGAGCTTCTTTGAGCCGATACAACGGGATTCCCATGTTCACATGATGCGCGCCGTGCTCGAGGATGTAGTGGATCAGCCCATCGAGCGGGCGCATCAGCTTGATGTGCACGGTGGTCGTCGCATAGCCGGCATTGGCCGTCCACTGGTCACGCCGCTCATACCACGCGACCCGCGGGTGCGTATGTTGCACGTAGATCACGAACCCCATGAGGCAGTTCCAAATGCAGAAGGGGACCACGAATCCGAATATCAGCAGCGACCAAATCGACTTGCCGCTGTAAACGCCCCACAGCACCAAGCCGCCGACCCACAACGTGGCGAAGCCGGCAACCAGCAAACTGTCCCAGGTATAACTGATGCGCCGATTGGCCACATGCTTGCGGCCGGGGAAAAACAATTTCTTCCACCACATTTCAATCATGTAGTAGACGCCTTGGCCGAAACCGCTGCGGTAGACGCGTTCCAGCAGCCGGCGTATCCACGGCAGTTTCGCAAATTCCGCGGGCGAGTAGGGCGTCCAAACGTAGTCGCGACCCTTGAGATTGGTGAAGCCGTGGTGCGCCAGGTTATGGCCGATCTCCCACAGACTATACGGCGTCAACGACGGCAAGAATGCGATTCGGCCGATCCATTTATTGAGCGTTTTGTTCGGCGTGTAGGAGCCATGACAGGCATCGTGGCCAATGACGAACAATCGGGCAATCCACAGTGCCGCCACCAGTGATGCAAATACTTTTACCCACAAGGATTCCACGATCAGCAGGCTGGCAATCGCCACGCCCAGCACCAGCCAATCGAGCAAGAACCAAATGATCGGCGTGGCGACGCCGGGATCGACCGCGAAAGGCTGCAGCAATTTCTGAAACCTAAAGCGCGATTTATCGACCGGCAACGGCACCGCGATTTTTGGCGCGGGACCGGAATCTTCTGATTTGGGTTGCGAAGGTGTTTGCACTCAAAGCCCCGTCTGCACGTGGAAAGGTCAATTTCACATTATACGCCGCAGGCGGCGATAAGCACGGACTTGCGTCAGGCTGTTTCCGCATCTGGCCACAGCAAAACCCCTAAATGCTCGCAAGCCTCGATCAGGGCCGTGGCGGCCTCCCGGGTGCTGGCATCCAAGCGCCTATCATGGGTTAGAAGCCAGGTCAGCCTGGCCCGGCGCGAGCGGGCTGAAGGATCGCTGTCGAATAGGGCCGGAAACAACCCCAATGCATCGACGAATTCACGCATGGCGGCGGTGGTAGGCGCACTCGGCGCCGGCGTTAACAGCAATTTCAGCCAGGTAACGCATCGCTTGGCGAGCCCGGCACGCGTGAGGCCGGCGCCTGTACGCCGCCGGGATTCTCCGTCGGCCAGGGAATCGGCAAGATTGCGATAACGTTCGATGGCCGACTCATCGGCAGCCACGGCTGGGCTGGCATCGGAGAGAATGGACCGCAGCACATCCCCCAACAGCAGGGAAAGCGATTCTGCCAAGAATCTCTGACACTGCTCAGCATCCGGTCGCGAAAGCTGATCCCAGGAGGCAGGTCCTCCTATACGTCTGGCATTCGGCGACTTAGACATGACCACCAGTGTAGCTGCTCTTTGGGCCATCGCAACTGTCTCAAAGTGAGACGAAGATCACTGACGCATGAATTTCGCTTGAAAATGCACCCACTTCGGCCACTGGCGGCGGACGGCGGAAAAATTTAATGATTGCGGATGTATCATGTGCGTCATTGCACGCTAGATCTCAACTCGCTCCCGGCAAGCCCATCTCCTTGGCCCAAGGCGTGCGCCGCATCGTCGCCGGCAACGCCGGTCTGATGACCGGGCCCGGAACGAATACTTACCTGCTGGGCGAGCGTGAGATTGCCGTGGTCGATCCCGGACCCGACGATGCCCGCCACTTGGAATCCATTCTGGCAGCCGCGGGCGCGCCGATTCGCTGGATAGTGGTGACGCATACTCATCGCGACCACTCACCGCTGACGGCGGAGCTTGCCCGGCAGAGCGGTGCGCAAGTCATCGGATTGCCGCCGCCCCGCGACGGGCGCCAGGACGAGACCTTTGTGCCGCATCGCCAACCGGCGGACGCAGAGCGCTTGAGTTTAGGCGATTGCGAATTGATCGCAATCCACACCCCCGGCCACGCGTCGAACTGCGTCTGCTACTTCTTGGCAAGGGAGCGGATGTTGATCACGGGCGATCACGTGCTCGAGGGGGTATCGCCCGTTATTTTGCCCCCCGACGGCAACATGGCCGACTATTTGGACTCGATCGACAAATTGTTTGCCTATGACTTCGAGAAAATTGCCCCCGGCCACGGCGATCTGATGGATGAGGGAAAACAAGTTCTGCAAGCGCTGCGGGCGCACCGCCTGGCACGCGAGGACAAGGTGCTGCGCAGCCTCGCCAAATTGCGTGGGGCCACCCTCGATGCCCTGACACCGGTGGTTTATGACGATGTGCCGGCCGACCGCCATCAATGGGCGCGTCTCACGCTGGAGGCGCACCTGATCAAGCTGGCACGCGAGGCCCGGGTCAGCGAGCAGAGCGGGGTCTGGCAGCTCAGTGCCTTCGAGGAGCCTGTCTGAGTATCAGCTCCATCCCATGAAAGCCGGACTTGCCGTCTCGCTGCGCTCCTTGAGCGTGCGGCGCGGCGACAAATGGGTATTGCGCGACATCACCTGGCAGTTGCGACCGGGTGAACGCTGGGCACTGCTCGGCCACAATGGGGCCGGCAAGACCCAACTCCTCAAACTCGTCAGCGGCGATGTCTGGCCGACACCCACACGAGCATCCGCGGCGGTGCGCGAGAGAGCCGCACGCATCTTTCGATTGGGCCGCCGGACGATCGAGTTGCTCGAGGCGAAGCAGCGCATTGCCTACATCGGCGGCGAGCGCCAAGATAAATATGCCCGTTATGGCTGGAACCTGCCTGTGCGCGACGTGGTTGCGACAGGTCTGCATCGGACGGATTTGCTGCTCGCGCCCATCTCCGGGGCCGAAGACAAGCGTGTGAGCGCAATCTTGAGCGCCTGCGGCCTCGAGCGCATCGCAACGCGCAGGTTCTTATCGTTGTCGTACGGGGAAAGGCGGCTGGTGCTGTTGGCGCGGGCGCTGGCGCAAGATCCGGACTGGCTGCTCCTGGATGAACTTTACAACGGCTTGGACGCCAACTACCGGCGGCGCGTCGATGCCGTGCTCAGCGCCGCGTGCCGCCGCGGTCAATCCTGGATTGCAACCGCGCATCGGGCGATGGACGTGCCGCGGGGAACGCGCTGTTTGATAGAGCTGTCGGACGGGCGGATTCGCATCGCCAAGCGTCTCAAGCGCGCCGACATTTCGCGATTGCAGGCGAGTGCCGGTGAACATCGGCAGGCGGCGCCGGACCGCGGGCTTGCGGCGAGGAACAAGTCGTCGCGATCAGGTCCGCTGCTCCTGCGGTTGTCCCACGTGGATGTGTACGTCGAGTACCGAGCGGTGCTGCGCGACCTGAATTGGCAGCTGCGGCGCGGCGAACACTGGTCGGTGTTCGGCGCGAACGGCGCGGGAAAGTCCAGCTTTCTTAAACTGCTCTACGGCGATCTCTCGCCGGCACTGGGTGGACAAATTGAGCGGCCGGGGTTTCCTCGAGGAACGCCGATCATGGACTGGAAGCGGCGTGTCGGCTACGTGTCCCCGGAGCTGCACAGCATTTTTTCAGGGAACCACAGCATATTGGAAGTGGTCGCGAGCGGGCGCCATGCCAGCATCGGCTTGGTGGACGCGCTCGGCGCAGCGGACATGGGGATCGCGCGGCGTTGGCTCAGGTTCTTCAAGTTGTTGAGCGTGGCAAGGCGCCGGCCGCACGAATTGTCGTATGGACAATTGCGCCGTGCACTGATCGCCCGCGCGATGGCGGCGGATGCGCAGATTTTATTGCTGGACGAGCCGCTCACGGGGCTCGACCCCAAGCAACGCGCACTGATGAAGCGCTTGCTGGAGCGCCTGATGCGCCGCCGCCTGACATTGGTTGCGGCCGTGCATCACGCCGAGGATCTGCCGCGCGGCATGACGCATGGATTGCATTTACATAAGCGGCACGCACAGGCCGCAGATCCCTATTCTGCGACGTGAGTGACGGCGAAGCGCTGCTGCGCCGAGCGAGACTTCGAACTCCTAAGGCTCGCATGGAAATCGGATTATGTTGCGTCTCAGCACTGCGCCATGGATTTTGGGTACGGTCATGTTGGCCGGTTGCAGCGGATCCGGATATGCGCTACGCCCAGTGCCGCGAATTGCCGCCGACAATGTGGGCAAGCCCGTCAGCGTTCTGCAGGAAGCGTTTGGCGAGCCCCGCAAGATCGACAAGACGTCCACGAAGTTGGTGTACGTATGGTTTCTTCCGCAAAAGCCGAAGGAAGGTGCGCCGTCCGGATTCCAGGGCTGCGAGATGGAAGTCACCGTCGATGCACGCTCGCAGCGGGTTCTGGGATATTCACTGTCGAACATCGGTTGGTCCGCCTGCCGCGACGTGCAGCGGCGCATCCGCGTCGCGCAGCGCTAGGGTCCTCGCTCGAAAGCCGATTCTCGATACAATATGCAATCCGCGCCTTTTGGCGCTTTGCGCGTTCGGGGTTTATCGCCGTTGTTTCCAGTATCAATCCTGTTGCTGCTCATCCAAGCAGCGCTCATCGTGCATGTGATCAAGACCGGGCGAAATCAGCTTTGGATCTGGGCGGTCTTTCTGCTGCCTGGAATCGGCGCGCTCGCCTATCTGGTGGTGGAGATTCTGCCGGAGCTTTTCGGCGGCAGAACCGCGCGCCGCGCCAAGGCCGGCATCGGGCACATGCTCGATCCCAACCGCGATTTGCGCCGCGCCAGCGCGGAAGTGGAAATATCCGGCAACGTCGACGCCCGTCGGCGGCTGGGTGACGAGCTCTACGAGAGGAATCAATACGACGAGGCGATCGAGGTGTATCGCGGCGGCCTGAAAGGCATTTTTGAACACGATCCAACTCTGTTGCTGGGCTTGGCGCGGGCGCAATTCGGCAAACAGGACTATGCGGCCGCGCGCGCGACGCTGGAGCTCTTGGCGCGGCAGAATCCGGACTTCAAGTCAGCGGATGCGAAGTTGCTGTATGCCCGCACGCTTGAATCGCAAGACGCGCTGGATGAGGCCGAGCACGAGTACGCCATACTGGCGCCGGGATACCCCGGTGCCGAGGCACGTCTGCGTTACGGGTTGTTGCTCAAGCGGCGCGGAAAACTGCAAGAGGCGCACCGAGTGCTCAAAGATTTGTTGGATGGCGCCAAACTGGGTCCCGCCCACTATCGCCGGGCGCAAGCCGAGTGGTTGGATCGCGCGCGGCGGGAAGTGAGCTAGAATACGCCCATGCAATCCCTTGCACGCCTCGCCCGCTTCGTATTTCTTTCCGTGTCGGCCATCACCCTGGTGGCGTGCGCCGGCCAGAAGGTGCCGGCGCAGAAGTTCCTTGCCGACATCGAAGCGACCGTCACGGCCGCATCGACGGAGGCGGCAAAATACGTGCCCGATCAGCTGATGGACGTACAGGCCAAGTACGCCGAACTCAAGGCGTCTTTCGACAAGCAGGATTACGCCGCGGTGATCAGCGGCGCACCGCCGGTATTCGCAGCGGCTCAGACGCTGGCCACCGCCGCCGCCGCCAAAAAAGACCAAGTCCTGAAGGCACTGAACGATCAGTGGATGGTGTTGGCGGGCACCGTGCCGGAATACGCGACCGCGGTCCAGAATCGCATCGATGTCTTGAGAAAAAAATCCAGCAAGAAGATGGCGGCGGGCTTGGATCCGGATGCGGCGAAATTGAGCTTGGATCAGGCGACCTCTTTGTGGTCCAAGGCGCAGGCGGCCTTCGCCGGCGGCAATATGGACGAGGCGGTGAGGACCGCTCAGGATGTGAAAAGCAGGGTTGAGGCGGTGGCAGCGACTCTGAAGCTGGACCTGACCGCTCCAAGCCCCAAGTCGTAATTTTACAGCGCCAACGTGCCTTCGCTGACGATGATCGCGGTGCCTGCAATATGCACGGCGATCAAGCTGCCCTTGTCGATCTCGAGGCGCACTCTGACCTGTCCGGGACGCTTCATCTGATAGCCCTGCCGGCCCATGAAGGTGGTCGATTTCTTCCCGAACTGACCTAAGTCCCACAGATAGGCGGCCAGCATGGCATGCGCATTGCCGCTGACGGGATCCTCCGGAATGCCCAACGCAGGGCAGAACATGCGGGATTCCGTCCAAACTTCGTCGGAATCGCGATTCACGGCAAACAAGAAGAACCCCTCCGCTCCGAGTTCGCTGCCGAGCGAGGTCAGGGTATCGAAATTCGGTGCAACCTGCTCCAGATAGCGGTGGTCGGCGATCGGCACGAGGAGCCGGCTGCTGCCTTTCCGGGCGATTCTCGCCGGCATGACTTCGTGCAATTGAGTTGCCGGCAGTTTCAGAGCCTCGGCAACTCGAAGCGTGGTCTTGAACGGCAACGGCGCATCCAGCTCCGGAACGGTCTGGCGAAATTCGATGACCGTCTCCGGTCCCGCCGCCCGCTGTTCCACCTGGGCGCCGACCTCGATGATGCCGGTACCGGAATGCTGGCGGCTGATACCGACGGTTCGCCTGCCCAAGGTCAGGAGTACCGCGTGCGCCGCCACGGTCGAATGTCCGACGAAGGGCGCCTCCTTGCGCGCATTGAAAAACCGCAGCCGCACATCGTGATCCGCGGCGTTTGCGGCTAACACGAAAGCCACTTCGGCCTGGGAGAATTCGCGCGCTATGCTAAGCAAGGTGGCCTCATTCTGTCCGTCCGCGTCGAGGACAACGAGCGCGGGGTTGCCCGTGAAACGGGTTGAAGTAAAGGTATCTACTTGAAAAATGCGCAACGTAGTCTCCGCAGCCTGACCTTCAAGTTTTGCACGCATCCGCCCGGCAGGCTACACTTCAATTGACCTTGGGGTGGCCTGCAATGGCCTGAGACGCGGGACATCGAATACTCGATGATTTCGCGAACCCGTTGAACCTGACCCGGTTAGTACCGGCGTAGGGAGCAGGTATCCATATGCGCGCCGCCGTCGACATCAGCATGTATCCATTGACGGGCGATTATCGCCCGCCGATTCAGGCGTTCATCGATCGCCTGAATACGCACGCGGGACTCATCGTCAAGACCAATTCCCTGGCGACCCAAATCTGGGGTCCGCTCGATCAAGTGATGAGCATCCTGACCGAGGAGATGACGCGCTCGGCCACTGATGCACCGCAGTTGATCTTTGTGATGAAAGTGCTTCCGGGTCTGGCGCCGCCGGACAGCGGCAAAACGTGATTCGCGAGCTGTCGGTCCAGCTCGTCAGTGCCTGGCACGATACGAGCGGGATCGAACTTACGGCGGCCGCGCTGGCGGTTGCGTACCTGCTTCTCGCGATTCGGCAGCGCTTGAGCTGCTGGTTGGCCGCCTTTGTCAGCTCCTGTCTTTATGTCTGGGTGTTGTTTGCGGCGCGCCTGTATATGGAATCGGTGCTGAATGCGTTCTATGCCGCCATGGCGATCTATGGCTTCTGGCAGTGGCGGCACGGCAAGGGGGGCGCGGCGCTTGAAGTGACTCGATGGCCCATCGCACGCCACGCGAGCGCCTTGCTCGGGGTCATTGCACTGTCGGTGGTCAGTTCTTTTTTCCTGCGGCGCTTCACGCCGGCAGCGTGGCCCTTTGTCGACTCGATGGTGGCGTGGTCCAGTGTATTCGCGACGTTTCTGGTGGCTCGCAAGGTGTATGAAAACTGGCATTGGTGGCTGGTGATCGATTCGGTCAGCCTCTGCCTGTATTTCACGCGTCACCTGTACGTGACGACGCTGCTCTTTGGGCTGTATCTCATTTTAATTGTGGTCGGCATGCGCGAATGGCGCCGCAGCCTGCCTTCCACGGGGACGACTCACACCGGCTCCTATGCCGCCGGATGACATCGAGCGCCTCTGCCGGGCGATCGTGCCGGGTACGGGCGCGGTGAAGGTTCAGGCATTGGCGCAGGGCCTCATCAGCGAGACGTATCGAGTCGTGCGCGACGGCCACACCTACGCGTTGAAGGCTGCCGCCGCGCACCGTGCCGATTTCGGCTTGGATCTCGCTTGGGAAGCACTGCTGCTGGAGCGCGCGGGCAGCTCAAAGCTTGCACCGCCGCTGGTGTATTGCGATCCAAAGCACGCCATGGTCTCGCGGTGGGTCGTGGGCCGGTCCTGGTCGCCGCAGGAAGTGAGGCGCGCCGCCAATATCGCCAAGATCGCCGAGCTCCTGCGGCGCGTTCACGCCCTGTCCATTCCGCTGCCGCCGCGCGTCATGAGCCCGATGTCATGGATTCAAATCTATGGCTCGGCGCTGTCGCGGCACACACGCGGCGCGGTCGATGGCCCGCTGCGAACGGCGGCGGAATCGCGTTTGCAACAACTTGCCGAACTGCCGGCCGCCACGGGCGTGGTATGCCACAGCGACCTGCACGCGCTGAACGTGATCCAGGTCGATGAAATCCTGACGCTGCTCGATTGGGAGTACGCCCACGTGTCGGATCCGCTATGGGATCTGGCCGGCTGGGCAGCCAACAATGATTTCGAGCCGGAAAAACAGCACGAATTGCTGATGAACTACCTGGGAACCGCGCCTGCCACGCTTGAGTGGCAGCGCTTGAGGCTCTTGATGTGGCTCTACGACTATGTCTGCCTGCTTTGGGGCGAACTTTACTTAAAAGCGCGCCGTGACGGCGTGAACGGCATTCGTGAGCGCTCGACACTGCTCGACGCGCGCCTGCGCCTTCCGGCACACTACGCGGCTTAGGAGCTCAAGCGGAGGATTTGATGGCGCGGATGATTGTGGTGGATCGTGACGGTAAAGAACACGAAATCGAAGCAAAGACCGGGTTGAAGATCATGGAAATTCTGCGAGAACTCGACTACGGCGTCGCAGCGATTTGCGGAGGGCTTTGCTCGTGCGCCACGTGCCACGTCTACGTCGATGAGAAGTGGGTGCCGCTGCTGCCGAAGCGGCAAAGCGATGAGCTCGAGCTGCTCAACGAACTGCCGGATTTTCGCGAAGCGACCTCCCGGCTTTCCTGTCAAGTCGACTTCACTGAAGCGCTGTCCGGCATCAAGGTCACCGTGGCAGCGGATTCTTGAAGTCACCGCGATCGATCCAGACTGCTATTTCTTCTGCGTTTGGCTGCGCACTGCCTCCTGCGCCGCCGAGACTGCGCCGGGATCTCCGAGAAATCGCCGCGCGACCGGTTGTAATTGCTCGTCGAGTTCGTACAGCATCGGAATGCCGGTCGGGATATTGAACTCGACGATGTCCGACTCGGACATCATGTCGAGCATTTTCACCAACGCGCGCAGTGAATTGCCGTGCGCGACGATGAGGACGGTTTTATCGGCGCGCAGCTCCGGCACGATTCGGGACTCCCAATAGGGCAGAACGCGCGACAGCGTGTCTTTCAGCGATTCGGCCGCGGGCAGCCATGCCGGATCGACGCCGGCATAGCGGAGATCGAAGCGTGGATGGCGCGGATCGTCCAGGCTCAAGGGTGGAGGGGGAATGTCGTAGCTGCGCCGCCACAGTTTGACCTGCGCGTCGCCATGCTTCTCGACCGTTTGCGCCTTGTTGAGTCCTTGCAGAGCACCATAGTGGCGCTCATTCAAGCGCCAGCTTCCTTCGATGGGGATCCACATGCGATCGGTCGCATCCAGAATCATCCACAGCGTGCGGATCGCGCGTTTCAATACCGACGTGAAGGCAATTTGCGGCTCGAGCTTTTCGGCTTGCAGTTCGCGCCCCGCCTGGACCGCCTCCACGCGCCCCTGATCGCTCAGGTCGACGTCGTGCCAGCCTGTGAACAGATTTTCAACGTTCCAGGTACTTTGGCCGTGACGAACCAAGATCAATTTTCCGCTCACTATTCCTCCTCGCGACCTGGCGTCTAACGACGCATCGCCGCCGCAAACAAGCCATCAAAAACCGTGGCCAGCCTCGACCCCTGATGGATGTTCACCAGCAGGCGAATGCGTCCGCGGTCTGCGCGCAACAGCATCCTTTGGAACTTGTCGATGTCGGCCTCGGCCGGAATTTCGATGCAGGCACGCATCTCACCGTGCACGGGCGCCAGAAAGCGCATGTTCGACTCCTGGATCACGGCATCGGCGTCGAGTTCCCGCGTGGCGAGAAAGCGCGTGATCCAAGCCCAGCCGGTCAATACGGCAAGCGAATACAGACTGCCGCCGAATGCGGTTCCTTTGTGATTGGCATTGGGCGCCAGGGGAGCGCGCAGAATCAAGGCCGTTTCATCCGCCGTCTCGACGACCACGCCCATCGGTTTTGCGAGCATGATTTCCCGATCGATGCGATTCTGCAGATAGTCCGCTCCGTACCCGACCGATTGCAGCATCACGTTAATCCTGTGCAAGGCGTCTGACCGCCTGCAGTGCGACGGAAATCGTAGCGAAATCCGGCGGCGTGCCGGTGCGCAGGTCCACGACGACTCGCTTCAGCGCGTCGACGGCAGCGGAATGACGCGAAAGCCACTGCGCGACGCGCGCTTCTGCGTCCCGGCCCTTGCATCGCAGCACCGCCAAGGTGATCTTGCTTTGCAGCGCGTACAAGTTATCGCGCAGCGTGCCGCGCGCGACCCCCTGCCAATGGCCGTCGGCAGCCAGCGCCTCGATTTGTTCCTTGATCCAGGTCAGGCCGATGCGCTCGCCGAGCTCGAAATAGGCCTTGGCCGCGTAGACTATTTTCACGCGCGCCGCCATGGCGACTTCAACCAGGTCCAGTGCGCCGTGCAGCTCCTCGAGGGAGGCAATGCGCGCCGCAAGCTGCTCAGGAACATGCTGCTCCACCAGCTGCGAGCGCAGGGCCGTCATGCGCGCCTTCTGCGTGACGCTGAGCACGTCCGGCAATTCGTGGAACAGTTCCGTTACCTTGCCGGCATAGCGCGAAACCGCGCGCTCGATGTCCAGGTCGTTGCGCCGGTTCTCCAGCAGCCAATAGGTCATATGCTGCAGCAGGCGCGTGGTCTGAAACATCGCCGTGTACTGAACGGCGGCGGGAATGTGATTATCCAGCGCTTCGATCTGCGACCAAATGTTGCGCGCCGCGAATACTTCGCGCGCAATGCTGTAGGCGCGTGCAATTGCGGCCGGATCCGCCCCGGTGTCGTCTTGCGCTCGGACCGGGAAAACCGGCCCCATGCGATTGATCAAGCTGTTGGTGATTGCCGTCGCAATGATCTCGCGCCGCAGGCGATGCCGCTTGATGCGCTTCGCAAAGCGTTTCTGCACCGGCGCCGGGAAGTAGCGGTTCAGCTCCGCCGAGAGGTACGGATCTTCCGGCACGTTCGAATGGATCAGTGCTCTGTACAGCCAGATCTTGCCGTAGCTCAAGGTGATGGCCAGCTCCGGACGCGTCAATCCTTCGCCTGCCTGGCGCCGCTCGGCCAGATCCTCATCGCTGGGCAGAAATTCCAGGTTGCGGTTCAAATCGCCGGCACGCTCCAGCGCGCGGATCACGTAGGCGCTCTCGCTCAAGCGCTGTTTCGACTGGAATTCGCTGGTGCTGATGGCTTGACCTTGCAGATAGTTGTTGCGCAGCACCAGCCCCGCCACCTCGTCCGTCATCTGCACCAGCAATCGATTGCGCGCGGCGAACGTCATTTCCTTGGCCCGCACGGCGCCGTTCAGCAGGATCTTCAAATTGACTTCGACGTCCGAACAGTTCACGCCCGCGGAATTGTCGATGAAATCGGTGTTGAGCCGGCCGCCGCGGCGCGCAAACTCAATCCGCCCGAGTTGCGAAAGCCCCAGATTGCCGCCCTCGCCGATCACCTTGCAATTCAGATCGCGCGCATCGATGCGCACCGCGTCGTTGCTGCGATCTCCGACATCGCTGTGGCTTTCGCTGCTTGCCTTGACGTAAGTGCCGATGCCGCCGTTCCAGAAAAGATCCACATGCGCCTTCAAGATGGCCTTGATGACCTCGTTGGGCGTGACCTGCGCCGGAAGTTCCAGCAGCGTTTGCGCCTCGCGGGAAAGTGTCAGGTTCTTCGCGGATCTCGAGTACACACCGCCGCCCTTGGAAATCGCGCCGCGCGAGTAGTCCTCCCAGGAGGAGCGGGGCATCTTGAACATGCGTAGCCGCTCGGCGAACGAGCGCTTGGGATCCGGCTGCGGATCGATGAAAATGTGCTGGTGATTGAAAGCCGCGACCAGGCGAATGCAGGGTGATTGCAGCATGCCGTTGCCGAACACATCGCCCGCCATGTCGCCGACGCCGCAGACCGTGAAATTCTGGCTCTGGATGTCCACGCCGATCTCCCGGAAATGGCGCTTGACACATTCCCACGCGCCGCGCGCGGTGATCGCCATTTTTTTGTGGTCGTATCCGGCCGAGCCGCCGGAAGCAAACGCGTCGCCGAGCCAAAAGCCGTATTCCTGCGAAATGGCGTTGGCAATGTCCGAGAATGTGGCCGTGCCTTTATCTGCCGCGACCACCAGGTACGCGTCGTCCTTGTCGTGGCGGACCACCATCCGTGGCGGTGCGATTTTGTCGTCGATGATATTGTCGGTGACATCGAGAAGTCCGCGAATGAGCGTTTGATAGCACGCAATCACTTCCGCCTGCTGCGCCTCGCGCTCCGCCGGCATGCGCCTGACGATGAATCCGCCCTTGGCACCCACGGGGACGATAACCGTGTTCTTGACCTGCTGTGCCTTCATCAACCCGAGGATTTCCGTACGGAAGTCTTCGCGCCGATCCGACCAGCGGATGCCGCCGCGGGCCACGTACCCCATGCGCAGGTGCACGCCTTCCATGCGCGGCGAGAACACGAAGATCTCGAACAGCGGCTTCGGCAGCGGCAGTTCCCGCAATTGCTGGCTCTCGAGCTTGAAGGACAGATATTCCTTGAGCGCACCTGAGGCGGCGGGCTGATAAGCGTTGGTGCGCACCGTGGCGGACAGCGCATTCCATACGGCGCGCAGGATCCGATCCTCGTCCGAGCGAGTCACGTCCTCGAGCGCGGAAGGAATATCCCGGCCGAGCCGCGCGAGAGATTTCGCGCGCGCTGCGGCCGCCAGCTGCGGATCGAATCGCGCGCTGAAGAGATCGGAGAGCAGCGTGGCAATGTGCGCATTGTTTGCCATGACTTGCGCAATGTAGCCCTGGCTGAAGGGCAGGCCGGTTTGCAATAGGTAGCGGCAATACGCACGCAGCACCGTGACCATGCGCCACGGAATCCCGGCGGAAAGGGTCAACTGATTGAAACTGTCGCTGTCCATGCGGCCGGTCCACACGGCGGTGATTGCATTTTTGATCTCGCGGTCCAACGCGTCGAAGGCGATCGCCGGGGAAGCCTGCATGAGGAGTTCCAGATCTTGAATCCACGCGCGGCGGCCGCCGGAGAAGTCCAGTTCATAGGGCCGCTCCGCAATGACTTTGAGGCCCATGTTCTCGAGCATGGGCAAAAGATCCGAGATCGGGATTGCGTCCTGGCCGCGGAAGATCTTCAGGAACAACTTTTCCTTGCGCTTCGGGTCCGGTCTGTAGATGTCCAAATGCAGCCGGGCAGGTTCCTTCTCCATGGCCTCGAGGAAGGAGACGTCAAGGGCGGCGTCGTCCGCGGAAAAGTCTTCGGTGTAGGCGGCCGGAAAGGCTTGCGCATACTTGTCGAAGAGTTGCAGCGCATACGCTTCATCGAATCGGGCGAGCAGCGAAGTCCTGAAGGAGTCCAGCCACGACCGTACCGCTGCGGCGACGCGGCGCTCCAGCATATCCGCATCGACCATGGGCTTCTCGGTGGGCGCGGTTCGAGCCACGATGTGCAGCCGCGCCAGATTCGATTCCGCGATCTGCACCTGGGATTCCATGCTGAACGCGGAAAATGCGTCGCGTATCACCCGCTCGATGCGCTGGCGCACTTGCGTGTTGTATTTCTCGCGCGGCACGAACACCAGACAGGAGTAAAAGCGGTGGAACGGATCGCGGCGCAGCAGCACGCGCACCCGCGGTCTTTCCTGCAAGCCGAATATCCCCGTGGCGATGCGATTGAGTTCCTCGACGCTGGCTTGGAACAACTCATCGCGCGGGAACGATTCCAGGATGTGCTGCAGCGCCTTGCCATCATGGCTGTCGGGCGCCAGTGCAAAGTGTTCGGCCACTTGCGCGACCTTCTGGCGCAGCAGGGGAATCTCCCGCGGGTTGCTGTTGTATGCAGCGGAAGTCCACAGACCCAGAAAACGACGCTCGCCGGTCAAGCGGCCCTTGGCATCGAATCTCTTGATCCCGACATAGTCGAGATACCCCGGTCGATGCACCGTCGACAGCGAATTCGCCTTGGTGACCAGGCTCAAGCTGCGAGAGCGGCTTTGCCGTCTGATGTCGCTCGGCAGCACACGATTCGTGCTCTCAGTCTTTCGGTGACCCGGCCGCAAGATGCCGAGTCCGGTGGCCTTCATCGGTTCAAGCGTTTCGCGGCCCTTGCGGCCTTGCAGCCGGTAGTCGCGATAGCCCAGGAAAGTGAAATGACGATTTTCCATCCACTCCAGCAGTGCACAAGTCTCGCTCAATTCGGCGGCGTCGACGTGCGCACTCATCGAAGTCAAATCCTGCGCGGTGCTGCTCACGGCACTGCGCATGCGCGTCCAATCCGCGCACGCCACGCGAACATCGCGCATGCTGCGCTCGATCTGCTCGGCCAGGGCTTTCAGCGCCTTAGGATCGACGATCCGGTCCACCTCGACGTGTTGGAAGGACTCCAGGCGCTGCTTCGCATTTTTCGCCGCGCCGCGCCTCTCAAGAGCGCTCAAGGTGCCGGAGCGGTCGCGTGTGGCCGCAAAAATCGGATGCGCCAGGAAATGCAGTGTGAGCGCCCGCTCGGTCAGGGCCAGGCTGATGGAATCCACCAGGAACGGCATGTCGTCATTGACCACATCTATAATCGTATGCGGCGAGACAAATCCGTGCTCGCGAAATGTGGGGTTGAATACGCGCACCAACGCCGTCCTGCGCCTTTGCATCGCAAACAGGAGGTGCGACAGCGCCGCCCCGGCGAGATCCTTCGGATCACGCTCGGCGAGGTCCTTCTCATCCACGTTGGCAAAGTAAGTCTGAAGAAAGCGCCGCCAGTCCAATCCGCGCATGGATTTTGGCGGTCGAACGGGGCTTCGCAGAATCGCCGAGACAATGCTGCGATGTTGTTCGGAGGAAACCTGGTACATATCCGATCTCTTGCCTGTCAGGCGCGAATTATGCCACGGGGAGTACCGATGCAGGTTCCTAGGGACGATGTTGCCCCGCCAGGTATTGCTGCGTCTGCATTTCGATGAGGCGGCTTGCGGCGCGTAAAAATTCCAATTGCAATCGTTCGCCGCGATAAAGCGACCCGGGTGCTGCGGCTGCCGATGCTACGACATTGACGTTGCGATCGTAGAACTCATCGATGAGCATGATGAAGCGGCGCGCGGAATTTTCGTTGCTGCGCGTGAATTCGGGAATGTGCGAAATGAAAACCGTGTGATACAGGCGCGCGAGTTCGATGTAGTCATTCTGGCTGCGCGGGCCTTCACAAATTTCTTTGAATTCGAACCAAACCATGCCGGCGGCGGTGGCGCGGGCTTTGATGGGCCGATTTTCCACCGACAGCGTGGTCGAACCCGAGGCGGTGCCGCCGGCGAGCGCCGCGAAACGCTGCTCGAGCTTATCGTCGGTGTCCGGCAGTGCCGAGTCCAGGTAAGTGGGCGCCTGTTCCAATTGCCGTAGGCGATAGTCGACGGGGCCGCTCAAGTGCACGACGTCCACATGGCTCGTAATCAGATCGATTGCCGGCAGGAATCGTTGCCGTTGCAGGCCATCTTGGTACAGATCCTGCGGCGCGATGTTCGACGTGGCGACCAGCGACACGCCGCGGCGGAACAATCCGTCGAAGAGTCCCGCCAGGATCATGGCATCGGCGATGTCTGAGACGAAAAATTCATCCAGACAAAGCACGCGGACGCGCGCCGCCAACTGCTCCGCAACCGCGTCGAGCGGATCGGTGCGCTTCCTGATGTTGCGCAACCCCGCGTGCACCTGGCGCATGAAGCGATAAAAATGGGTGCGCTCGCCCATGCTTGCGGGCAGCGTGTCGTAGAACAGGTCCATCAGCATGGTTTTGCCGCGGCCGACACCACCCCACAGGTACAGGCCGCGCAGCGGCGCCTCCACCGGTTGGGCGGAGAGGCGGCGCAACTGCGAACGCAGCTTGTGGCCAACGGACTGCGATTGCTCCCAAAGCTTGGTGCGCAATTCATCGAGCCGCCCGGCCGCATCCTCCTGGCCGGCGTCGAATTCAAGCCGGTGCGCCGCGGTCTTGAGCCGCAGGCGCGATACGATCGACTTCACTTCAGTAGCCAACCGATGCTTTTATTCTAGAGACTCTGATAGTTGGGGCCGGAGCCACCTTCCGGTGTCACCCAGGTAATCTGCCCAGGGTAGGGCTCTTTGATGTCGCATGCCTTGCAATGCACGCAGTTCGAGGAATTGATCTGCAATTTTTGGCCGCCTTTACCGTCCGCAATCATTTCGTAGACATTCGCGGGACAAAAGTTGGTACAGGGATTGCCGAAATCCGTGATGCAACGAGTGGCGCAGAGCGCGGTGTCCGCCACATGCAGGTGCACGGGCTGATTTTCGTCATGCATCGTCGCGGCAAAGAACACCGAGGCCACTCGATCGCGCGGCGGCAGGTCCCGATCGCCCCACCCGCGGTCGGGCGAGACGTAGTCATCGAGACGCTTGAGCGCGGTGTCGTCGGCGTGATTGGCCAGGGTCCAGGGCACTTTGCCCATGGTGATTGTTTCCAAGGCAAAATTTGCGGTGCCCAACCACAAACCGCGGCGGAAACCCGGCCGGATATTGCGCACCTTATAAAGCTCGCGCCCGCCGGGCGACTCGCGCCAGCGCTTGTCGAAACCTGCGCTCGTTCCCGTTTCCACGTAGTGCGCAGCCGCGGTCATGCCGGAGCGGATGGCCTGATGGATGCCTTTGATCTTCGGCATGTTGAGCGTGCCGCCGGCATCCCCCACCAGCAAGGCGCCCGGCATTTCAAGCGTCGGCATGGACTGATATCCACCCTCGATGACGGTGCGCGCGCCGCCGGCGATGATTTCGCCGCCCTTCAACAGCTGCTTCACGTCAGGATGATTTTTCCATTGCTGGAATGCCTCAAAGGGTTTGAAGCGCGGATCCTCGTAGTCCAGGCCCACCACGAAACCGACGTAGACGCGATCCTTGTTCAGATGATAAAGAAAGCTGCCGCCATAAATACTGCTGTCGAGCGGCCAGCCGGCGGTGTGTTGAATGAGGCCCGGCTGCACGCGTCCCGCAGGCAGCTGCCACAATTCCTTCAATCCCAATCCATACGTCTGGGGCGACTTGCCGGCATCGAGCTTGTAACGGGCAATCAATTGCTTGGACGTGGAGCCGCGGCAGCCCTCGCAAAACAGGGTGATCTTTGCGTGAATTTCCGGACCGGGAGCAAAATTGGCTCCCGGCTCGCCATTCTTCTCGACACCCATGTCCCCGATGCGAACACCTTTGACGGCCCCGGCTGCGTCGAACAGGGCCTCCGCTGCGGCGAAACCCGGAAACACATCGACGCCCAATTTTTCGGCCTCGGCGCCCAGAATCACCACGAGCTGACCGAGGGAAATGATCAGATTGCCGTGATTGTTCATCTGCGGGGGTGTAATCGGCGATCGGTAGCGCTTGCGGCGCGTCATGAAAAGGAAATCGTCTCGCGATGCGGGAACGCAGATCTCGGGTGGATTTTCGCGCCACTTGGGCAGCAGCTCATCCAGAGGGCCCGGCTCCATGACGGCACCTGACAGGGAATGCGCCCCCAGACTGGCTGCCTTCTCCAGCACACAGATATTCAAAGCCGGGTTGAGCTGTTTTAGCCTTATGGCACAGGACAATCCCGCAGGTCCCGCGCCCACAATGGCAACCTCGTACTCCATGACATCGCGTTGGGCTTGGCTCATCGAATTGACACCTGAAATCGCTAAAAGCGATGAAAAATCGGCGGCTTAGTAGATCACAAACTTCGCGCACTCAGGCAGGCCCTTAAGGCCGCGGGGGAGGGGCGACCAGCAGGCGGACAGCGGATGACGAGATTGTCGAGGGAACGTCGCCTTACCGAGTGGGGACTACCATGTTGACAGGCCACGGACGCCGTCTTCCAGGATGGCCAAGGGATTTGGGCATGGCTGGGGCAAGGACGCCCGCCCCATTTATCGCCCCTAATCCGGACGCCAGTTTGGCTTGCGCTTCGCAAAGAAAGCACTAAACCCTTCCTGCGCTTCCGGTTTGACCCGAAGCCGCGCCAGCCGTGCGGCCATGCGAATTGACGCATTCGCGCGGCCCTCCGCCGATCGGTGAGCGGCATCGCGAATGAGTGCCTTGGCTTCCGACAGGGCGCCCGGTGCCCCCTTCAAGACAGCATCCGAAATACGATCGCAGGCCGCATCGAGTGCGTCAGCCGGCACTACCTCATGGACCAGCCCCATTTCCTTCAGGGTCGCCGCGCTCATCGTTTCCGCTGTCAGAAAATAACGCAGCGCCGCGCTTTCGCTGATTTTGCCGAGCACGAAGGGAGAAACCACGGCAGGAATGAGCCCTAAGCGCACCTCTGTGAAGGCAAATTTTGCGCCCTCTGCGGCGATGACGATATCGCAGGCTGCGATCAAGCCCAGCGCCCCGCCGTAGCCGTCGCCATTGACTCTGGCCACGGTGGGTTTGCGCATGGAATCCAAGGCGCCCAAAACACTCGCCAGTTTTTTTGCATGCGCCAGGTTTTCGCTTTCAGTAGCCTGGACTTGCGCTTGCATTTCGCCCAAGTCCGCGCCTGCGCAGAATACGTTTCCCGCGCCCGTCAGCTGCAGCAAGCGCACATTGGGATCATCGGCGCACCGCCGCAAAGCTGCGCTCAAGGCCAGGATCGTTGCGCTATCCAGCGCGTTGCGTTTATCCGGGCGATTGAGCGTGAGGCGCGCGACGCCGCCGGAAATCTCGAGCGTGACCGGCGTGTCGGTACTCACACGAGTTCGATGGCGATCGCGGTGGCCTCGCCTCCGCCGATGCAGAGGCTGGCGATGCCGCGCTTCTTGCCGCGAGCCTTCAGCGCAAACAGCAAAGTGGTCAAAATGCGCGCACCGGTGGCGCCGATCGGGTGCCCCAGGGCGCAGGCGCCGCCGTTGACGTTCACTTTGGCGTGATCCAGCGATAGGTCTTTCATCGCGGCCATCGGTACCGCGGCAAAGGCTTCGTTGATCTCGTACAGGTCGACATCCTTCGCCAGCCAGTTCAGTTGCGCCAGCAATTTCTGTATTGCGCCGACGGGCGCCAGCGTGAACCATTCCGGCTCGCGCGCGAAACTGGTGTAACCGAGAATCCGCGCCAGGGGCTTCAATCCTTTGGATGCCGCGAGAGATTCGCGCGTCAAGACGAGGGCCGCGGCCCCATCCGAGATTCCTGAGGAACTTGCGGCCGTGACGGTGCCGTCTTTCTTGAACGCCGGCTTCAAAGTCGGAATCTTTGCGATATCCAGCGTGAAGGGCGTTTCATCTTTGTCCACGACCACCTCGCCTTTGCGGGTTTTGGCGCTCACCGCAGCAACCTCCGCTTTGAACGCACCCTGGTTGACCGCGGCGAGCGCGCGCCGCACCGACTCGGCAGCGAAATCATCTTGGGCCTGGCGGGTAAATCCGTACTTTTCGGAGGTGGCGTCCGCAAAGCATCCCATGAGCTGTCCGTCCCACGGGCTTTGCAGGCCGTCAAAGAACATATGATCGATCACTTCCTGGTTGCCCATGCGATAGCCCGCACGCGCTTTCGGCAGCAGGTAGGGGGCGTTGGTCATGGATTCGATCCCACCGGCCACGACGACTTGAGCGCTGCCGGCCAGGATCTGGTCGGCGCCCAGCATCACGGCGCGCATCGCTGAGCCGCACATCTTGTTGACGGTCGTGCTGGGCACGCTGGTGGGCAGTCCGGCGCCCAATGCCGCCTGACGCGCCGGTGCCTGGCCGATGCCGGCCGACAAGACATTGCCCAGGATGACTTCGTCGATCTGAGACGCAGCCAGTCCCGAATCCGCCAGCGCGGCCTTGATCGCGACGGCGCCGAGCTGGGGAGCGGTGACTGTGGTAAAGGCGCCCTGAAAGGCACCGACCGGCGTTCGCCGGGCGCTCAAAATAACGACTGGATCCGAATTCATAAAAATGCATTCCCAAAGGTTTCGAACCCAACATTATAGCCGCGATGCAGGGAATTACGGCGCCAGGGGGTCCCCCACGGCTTGGGCGATCAATTCCCGGCTCTTCAGACGGGCTTCATCGGCTGAAAGAACAGCGAGAATTTCGACGCGTATGGGCAGCCGGCGTATGCTCACGCCGCCGGGAGGCATCACGTCGCGAGTGCCGTGGATGGCCACGGCCACCACCGGCATTTGGGCACGCCTCGCCGTGGCGAACGCGCCCCCTAGGAATTTACCGATCTGGCGGGTTTCGTCGAAGGTGCCCTCAGGAAAGAACATCAGGGACTGACCGGTAGCCGCCAGCTTCAAGACGCGGCGCGCATCGGTCGCACCCTTGTGCCGGTCGAATCGCTCGACGAATTGCGAACCGAGACGGCGCAATAAGAGACCGGCCAAGGGCACCCGCACCATTTCTTTCTTGATGACGAAGGCGAACTCGGGCGGCAATGCCGCGACGATCGCAATGGCGTCGATGTAGCTGGCGTGATTGGCCACGACCACGCAGGGTGTCTTCGGCAGGTGCTCCAAACCCTCGGCCGTGAAAGGAATGCCGGATAGCCACAAAAACACGCGTCCCATCATGCCGGCCACCACGCGGCGCTGACGCAGGCTGGGCAGAAACATATTGATGGCCAGCACGGTCAATCCTAAGACCGTGAAGGACACGAGACAGTACGCAACGTACGGTAAATTCCAATTTGCGGACCGGCCTGGATGCTTCTCTTCTGTGATCTGGTTCTCCTTATGTTAATACTTAACCGTACTGTGATTCTGGTCACGCCGACCTACCAGCACCCCTCGCATACTGAGGTCTGAAAGCGCGGACAGCACTATTTCGTGCGTAACCCCTCGCGAGAAAATATGGCGACGGCTCTCAAACGGACGGTTTATACACGCACCTCGGGCGAAGCGGTACCTGCCGTTCGGGAAGCGGCGGATCCCGCCTTGCAGCGCTTCCTGGATGCGGTGTGGATGGAGCGCGGCCTCTCGGCGAATACCCTGGCGGCGTACCGGGCAGATTTGACCGCATTGGCACGATGGCTGGAGGAGCGCGACAGCGCACTGCTCAAGGCCACGCGCATCGAATTGCTCGGCTTCATTGCCGCTCGTGTCGAGGGTGGATCCCGTCCCAGATCGACCGCCCGGCAACTGTCGAGCTTCCGCCGATTTTTCCGATTCATGGTGCGCGAGGGATTGATTGCATTGGATCCCACGGCGCAAATTGCCATGCCGAAAATAGGCCGATCGCTGCCGAAGTCGCTGACTGAGGCGGAAGTGGATTCGCTGCTGGAAGCTCCCACGGTGTCCGAGCCTCTGGGGCATCGTGATCGCACCATGCTCGAGGTTCTCTATGCCACGGGTCTGCGGGTTTCCGAACTCGTGAGCCTCAAGCACAATCAAGTAAATTTGAATCAGGGCGTCATGCGCGTTGTCGGCAAGGGCAATCGCGAGCGCTTGATCCCGCTGGGCGAGGAAGCAGTCAAGTGGCTGCAGCAATTCATGCAAGGCCCGCGAGTCGAAATTCTCCTGGAACGCCAAACGGATTATTTATTCCCGACGCGCCGCGGCGATCGCATGACGCGCCAGGCTTTTTGGCACATCATCAAGCGGTATTCCAAGAAGGCCGGCGTCGAGAAGGAACTCTCTCCCCATACGTTGCGCCATGCCTTTGCGACGCATCTATTGAATCACGGCGCGGACTTGCGCGTGGTGCAGATGCTTCTGGGTCATAGCGATTTGTCGACGACCCAGATCTATACACATGTCGCGCGCGAGCGCCTAAAAGACCTGCACTCCCAGCACCACCCGCGCGGCTGATCCAGCCGGGCACGAGCCTGCGGTCTGCTAGAATTGGGTGAACCTCCATGATTTGCGGAGGTCGAACAGCTTAAGTTCTGGAGCCCCCGTATGTTGCGATACGTCGCTGTTTTGACCCTGATTCTTTGCGCCCTGCTCCCCTGCGCGCGTGCGGCAAATCCCGCGAATGCGGCGAATGCCGAGCCGCCGGCCGCCGATCCGCGCGCCGCCTTGCTCAAGCTTTTGCCGGCGGGTTCCAAGCTCGAAGACTTGCGCCCATCGCCGATTGCCGGCATCTACGAGTACTCGCAAGGCGCCGAGATCAGCTACCTGACCGCGGACGGCAAGTATTTCATCGACGGCAATCTGTACGACATGAAGTCGCGCGATAACCTGACCGAGACGCTGCGCACGCATGCACGCGTCGCATTGATCAATTCGGTTCCGGAATCGGAGATGCTGATTTTCTCGCCGGCGAACCCGAAATACACGATCACTGTTTTTACGGATGTCGATTGCGCGTATTGCCGGAAACTGCACAGCCAGATGGCGGAACTCAACCGCCTCGGCATCCGCGTCCGGTACATGTTCTTTCCGCGCACCGGACCCGGAACCGAGAGCTGGAAGAAGGCTGAAATCGTCTGGTGCTCCCCGAATCGCAACGAGGCCCTGACTCGCGCCAAGACCGGCGCCGCGCTGGACATGAACAAGATCTGTTCACCGACGCCGGTGAAACGCGAATATGAATTGGGCGAAAATATCGGGGTTCGTGGCACGCCGGCCATCATTTCGGAAAACGGCGACTACATCTCCGGCTACATGGAGCCGCGCGAGCTGCTGGATCAGCTCAAAGAGTTTCAGGTGGCGAAGCGCTGAGGCTCGATGCGCAGCGAAAAGATCGCGGCTGTGAGCGGCGGCCGATTCAACGCTCCAGAAGCTTGACCTTGTCCTTGACGCCTTCCCACTGCTTGGCGTCCGCGGGCGCCTCTTTCTTTTCGCTGATGACCGGCCACTTCTTGGCCAGCTCGGCGTTCAGCTCTTTGAAATTTCCCTGACCGTCCGGTATCTCTTCCTCGGAATAGATGGCTTCGACCGGGCATTCCGGCTCGCACAGCGTGCAGTCAATGCACTCATCGGGATCGATCACCAGAAAATTCGGTCCCTCGTGGAAGCAGTCGACGGGACAAACCTCGACGCAATCCATATATTTACACTTGATGCAGCTTTCGGTGACGACGAACGCCATACTTACGCCTTCTTATACGGTTAAACGTTAATACTATTCTGCCACAGCCTTGAAATCCGATGGCGGCAGCGCGGCCGCGTCCCCGCATTTGCCCGGCGCCGCCTCACGGCGTCGATCGACTTTTCAGCTCGGTGAAATGATGTCTATCAAGGCCCGCGCCGCGATCTGCGAAGTATTGCCGCAACGCGTATACACCGCTGGCAAACGCCAGCTCCGACCATGGAATGTGCGCTTCATCGTACAAGGCAACCTCCAAGCTCTCCGGCCCCGGCGCGAATTTCGGCTCGAGCAGCTTGGCCCGAAACATCACATGGACTTGATTGGCGCGCGTGACGTTGACCACCGCCAGCAAGGAGCCGACTTCAACTTCTGCCAAGGCTTCCTCCTGGCACTCGCGCGCCGCCGCTTGCTGCATGGTCTCGCCGTTCTCCATGAATCCGGCCGGCACTGTCCAAAACCCCAGACGCGGCTCGATCGCCCGGCGGCACAGCAGGATTTTGCTCTGCCATTCGGGCACGCACCCTAAGACCAAAAGCGGATTTTTGTAGTGCACCAAATGGCAGCTGGTGCAGACAAAACGCGGCAAATGATCCCCGGCGGGGATCTTGGATTCGACCGGTGAGCCGCAATTGCTGCAGAAATTCAAAAGTTACACTCAAAAAAAATTCTGGTGCCCGAAGAGGGAATCGAACCCACACGGTGTCACCACCACCGGATTTTGAGTCCGGCGCGTCTACCAGTTCCGCCATTCGGGCATGCCAGACCCGGCAGTATATGCGATTGACGCTCTTGGTAGAATCCTTGAGGTTATGCTGCGCACGGACTTTCACTTCGAACTGCCCAAGGAACTCATCGCCCAAAGGCCCACCGAAGAGCGCTCCGCCAGCCGATTACTGACGCTCGATAGGCTCAGTGGCGAGTATCGGGACCTGAAATTTCGTGATTTTCCCTCCCTGGTCGAGTCGCGGGATCTTTTGATATTCAACGACACGCGTGTGATTCCGGCTCGAGCCTTTGGGGTGAAGGACAGCGGCGGACGGGTCGAATTGCTGCTCGAGCGCGCGCTCTCGGCGAATACCGCGCTGGCTCACGTGCGAGCCAGCAAGGGCCTCAAGAGTGGCACCATCGTGAGACTCGCGGCGGGAGCAAGCGCCCGCATGCTGGCCCGGGAGGATGAGCTGTTCGTACTGGAATTCTCCTGCAATGTGCTGCAGTTCTTCCAAGCCCACGGGGAGATTCCGCTGCCGCCCTACATCGAGCGTTCCGGCGAGGATGCGGACCGTGAGCGCTACCAAACCGTGTATGCACGCGCCCTGGGTGCCATCGCGGCGCCGACCGCGGGGCTGCATTTTGACGAATCCATCTTCGCTGCGCTGCGCGCACGCGGCGTGGCGCACGCCTTCGTGACGCTGCATGTGGGTGCGGGCACCTTTGCTCCCGTGAGGGCCGAGGACATCGGGGCGCATCGCATGCACACGGAGTACCTGGAGGTCTCCGAGAGCACGTGCGCCTCGATCAACGAGGTGTCGGCAGCCGGCGGCCGCGTCATCGCGATCGGAACCACCGTGGTGAGGAGTTTGGAAACCGCCGCCGCCGCCGCCGGCGCCGACAACCGAAATCGAATCGCGCCATACCAGGGCACCACCGACATATTCATCAAGCCAGGCTACAAATTTCGCGCCGTCGATGCCGTGGTCACTAATTTCCACTTACCCGAGTCAACCTTGCTGATGTTGTGTTCCGCCTTTGTGGGGCGCGAGGCGCTGCTGGCCGCGTACGCACACGCCGTCGAGGCGCGCTATCGGTTTTTCAGCTACGGTGACGCGATGTTTCTCTCATGAGCTCCATGCGCTTCAATTTACTGGCGCAAGACGGCGCGGCGCGCCGCGGCCGTCTGGAATTCTCGCGCGGCACGGTCGAGACACCGGCGTTCATGCCCGTGGGGACCTACGGAACGGTCAAGGCGATGACCCCGGAAGACCTCGAAGCCAGCGGCGCCGAAATCGTGCTCGGCAACACGTTTCACCTGTATTTGCGGCCGGGACTCGACGTCATTCAGGCGCACCGGGGCCTGCACCGCTTCATGCATTGGCGGCGCCCGATTCTCACCGATTCAGGCGGGTTTCAAGTGTGGAGCCTGGCCGAGATGCGCAAAATCACCGAGGAGGGCGCGCATTTCCGCTCGCCGGTGGATGGCGCTCAAGTGTTTCTATCGCCCGAGGAGTCCATGCGCATTCAACGCATCCTGGCCTCGGATATCGCGATGAGCTTCGATGAGTGCACGCCGTACCCGGCCACCGAAGATCAGGCGCGCAGTTCCATGGAATTATCGATGCGCTGGGCGCTGCGCGGCTTTCGCGAGTACTACCAGAGCGAGCCTCCCGGAACGCTGTTCGGCATTATCCAAGGGGGAGTCCATGCCGGGTTGCGTCTTGAATCACTGGCGGCGCTCGAGGAAATTGGATTCGCCGGTCTTGCCATCGGCGGGCTGGCGGTGGGTGAACCCGAAGGCGAGCGCGAACAGGTGCTCGATCAGCTCATGCCGCACATTCCCACCCTGAAGCCTCGGTATCTGATGGGCGTGGGAAGGCCGGAGGACATCATCGAAGCGGTCCGGCGCGGCGTCGATATGTTCGATTGCGTCATGCCGACCCGCCATGCGCGCAACGCGCATTTATTCACCCGCAGCGGCGTCATCAATATTCGCAACGCGGCGCACCAGAAGGATACCGGGCCGATCGAGGAGGGATGTGCCTGCTACACCTGCCTCAACTACAGCCGCAGTTATTTGCGGCATTTGGACAAGT
>DASQPK010000044.1:0-10427 GCA_035643995.1 Steroidobacteraceae bacterium
GGCTGCATTCTGACGGCGCCGTCGAGACGGATGGTCTCGCCGTTCAGCATCACGTTCTCCAGAATTTGCACGATCAGCGCTGCGAATTCATCGGGCTCGCCGAGACGCGGTGGAAAGGGCGTCTGTTTGCCGAGCGAGTCCTGCGCTTCCTGCGGAAGGCCCTTCATCATCGGCGTCGCAAACAACCCCGGCGCCACGGTCATGACGCGTATGCCGCTGGATGCCAACTCGCGCGCCATGGGCAAGGTCATGGCAACGATGCCGCCCTTGGAGGCCGAATAGGCAATCTGTCCAATTTGTCCGTCGTACGCAGCAACGGATGCCGTCATGACAATGACTCCGCGCTCGCCTTGCGCATTGGGCGAATTGAGTTGCATGGCCACCGCGGCCGATTTGGCGACCAGCACGGTACCGAGCAGATTGATTTCGATCATCTTGCGAAAAGAACTTCCCGCCATAGGGCCTTGCCGGCCGACCAGTCGGCCAGGGGTCGCGATGCCGGCGCAATTGATGGCTGCCGTGATGCTGCCCATGAATGCTTGGCTACGCTTCACGGCAGCGTCCACCGCCGCCTCATCGCTGACATCGGCGGTGATGAAGGTTGCGCGCTCGCCTAAGCCGGCCGCGGCGGCGCTGCCTGCGGCAACACTCAAATCGAAAATGGCGACCCTGCCGCCGCCCTGGACGATTCGATTCGCGACCGCGAGGCCGAGACCTGAGGCGCCGCCCGTGACGATGGCGTTCACTTCCTTCAATTGCATGCAATGACTCCTTCCAATTTGGCCAGCGGATGCGTCGCACCCGCCCAGGGATCGGCAAACATCGCCTCGACGGCTGCGTCGTCGACCTCTTCGATGTGCCGCGGGCGCCACAGGGGCGTGTTGTCCTTGTCGATGATCGTCGCGCGAACGCCTTCGATGAAGTCGCCTTGAGTGAAGCAGTGGCGCACCAGCCCGAGCTCCATTCGTAAGCAATCGGCCAGGTTCATCGATTTTCCACGCTTCAGCAGTTGCAGTGTGACGGCCAACATGGTGGGCGAGCGGGTGTTGATCAGATCGACGGTCTGCCTGGCCCACTCCAGGAACTGCGGCCGGCTCTCATCTTCAAGCGACTTAAGCAGAGCAGGGACGCTGGCCGCTGCAAAATGCTGATCGATGGCGGGACGAATCGCCGCGAGCGGCGCCGGCGGCAAATCAGGGCCGGCCAATCTTTGAATGACGTCGCCGATCGCGGCGCGCCAGTTCTCGCTGCGATCAGCACCGCTTAGTGGCAGTGTTGCCAATTCAGACTCCAACAAGTCCACGCTGCTGCGCGGCAGGTACGCGTCGGCGAGTCCCGCATACACCGCATCGGCCGCGCGAATCTGCACGCCGGTCAAGGCGAGATAGGGTCCCAAGGCGCCGTCAAGGCGCGACAAGAAGTAGCTGGCGCCCACATCCGGAAAGAATCCAATGGCCACTTCCGGCATCGCCATGCGGGTGCGGTCACCCGCGATGCGCAGCCGCGAGCCCTGAGAGATGCCCATGCCGCCGCCCATGACAATACCGTCGATCAGGGCGATGTAGGGCTTCGGATACGCGTGCAGCAGGTAGTCCAGCGGATATTCCGTCACGAAGAAATCGCGGTGCAGGCTGTCCCCATTTTGATAACTCTCATAGATCGCACGTATATCGCCGCCGGCGCAAAAAGCCTTCTCACCCGCACCTTTGATGAGCACGGCGTTGACGTTCGCATCGGCCGCGAATTGGCTCAAGGCCGAGCGCAGTTGCACGATCATGTCCAGGGACAGCGCATTGAGCGCAGCGGGGCGGTTCAGGGTGATGAACGCGATGCGGTTGCGGACCTCGCTTTGGATCAAGCGTTCCGCCAATGGGGTCTGCGTTTCTCCAAAAAGGCGTTGACGCCTTCGCGCTGGTCATCACCGTCGAACAAGTCGACGAAGCGCTCGCGTTCCATCGCCAGCGCGGCGCCGCGCGGCGTGCCCTGGCGCGCCTGATGTATCAAGGTCTTGCTGTAAGCGACGGCGCCGGGACTCAAAGTCGACACGCGCTTGGCGAGTTCCAGTGCCGTAGCTGTAGCCTGGCCGCGCGCCACGACTTGTTCCACCAGGCCGATGCGCAGAGCGGTCTCGGCGTTGACCCGTTCGTTGGTCAATATCATGCGTTTTGCCCAGCCCTCTCCCACCAGCCAGGGCAAGGTCTGGGTGCCGCAGCCGCAGGGAAGTAAGCCGACCGAGGGTTCGGGCAGCGCCATCTGCGCCTGCTCCTCGCAGATGCGCAGGTCGCAGGCCAGAGCGCATTCCAGGCCGCCGCCCATCGCGTAGCCATTCATGGCGGCAATGAATACCGGACGCGATTCCTGCAGCGCCTCGAAGGTCGAGCCGAATCGTTGAGCCATGAGACGGGCGTGTACCTTATCGCCGTTTGCAAATTCCTTGAGGTCCGCTCCTGCGCTGAAGAACTTCTCGCCGTGACCCGTGACCACGGCTGCGCGTACCTGCGAATTGCGATTCAAATCGCCGATGAGCGCATGGAATTGCTCCAACCCCGCCGCGGTGAAGGTGTTGGCCGAAGGATTGTTCAAGGTCACCAGGGCGACGGACCCGTCGATCGAGCATTCAATCATTGCTGCCGCCTTAAGACTGCTGTTTATACAAGTTGATGATGGCGGAGAAGTCCTGGCCGCCCGCGCCCTGCGCGCTGAACATCTGGTACAGCTGCTGTGCGAGCGCGCCCAACACGACGGGTTGCTTGGACAGCTTCGCCGCATCGACGGCGAGTCCCAGATCTTTGAGCATCAGGTCCGCGCCGAAGCCGCCGGTGTAGCCGCGCGCCGCCGGCACATTTTCCATGACGCCGGGATAGGGGTTGTAGGTGTCGGAGCTCCAGCAGCGGCCGCTCGAGGTATTGACGATCCCTGCCAGCACCTTCGCGTCGATGCCGAGCGCTACACCTAGGTTCATGGCCTCGGACACGCCGATCATGCTGATGCCGAGCAGCAGGTTGTTGCAGATCTTGGCGACCTGGCCGGTGCCGCTCTCGCCGCAGTGGACGATGTTCTTGCCCATGTGGCGCAAAACCGGCGCAATCTTCTCGAACACGCCGGCATCGCCGCCCACCATGAACGTCAATGTGCCTGCTTCGGCGCCGCCCGTGCCGCCCGACACCGGTGCATCCGCCATCGGATTGCCGTGCTGCGCGGCCAGCACAGCCACTTCGCGCGCGGTATGCGGATCAATGGTGCTCGAATCGATGAGCGTCACGTCAGGCGCAACGCCTGCCAAAACCCCGTCATTCCCGAGATAAACCGCTTTGACGTGAGGCGAGGAGGGCAGCATGGTGATGACCAATTCGGCCGCGTCGGCGGCGCGAGCCGCCGATTGGGCGGCGGCGGCCCCGGCGGCCTTCAACGCATCGACGTTGCGCTGCACGACGTCATAGACCACCAGCGAATGTCCGGCCTTGAGCAGATTGCGCGCCATGGGCGCACCCATATGGCCCAAGCCCACGAATCCGATCTTCATTTTAGACTGATCGTGGTGTTGACACCGCCCGATGTGGTGCTGTCATCGAACCAACGCGACGTAATCGTCTTGGTCTGCGTGTAAAACTGAATCACTTGTTTGCCGTAGGGACCCAGATCGCCCAACTTCGAACCGCGCGATCCTGTGAAACTGAAAAACGGCACAGGCACGGGTATGGGCACGTTGATGCCGACCTGCCCCACGTCGATTTCATTTTGGAATTTGCGGGCCGCCGCGCCGCTCTGCGTAAAGAGGCCGGTGCCGTTACCGAAGGGGTTTTTGTTGATCAGATCGATGGCTTCGTTCAAGCTCTGCACGCCGACGATGACCATCACAGGTCCGAAGATCTCGGTGGTATAAATTTTCATGTTCGGTGTAACGCCGGAAAATATCGTCGGCCCGATGAAATTGCCGTTCTCGAATCCGTTGACTTTGACGCCGCGGCCATCCAATTCGAGCTTGGCACCTTCCTTGATGCCGTCTTCGACCAATCCCAAAATGCGCTGCTTGGCAGTGCGCGAAATGACGGGCCCGATGTCCGTGCCTTTTTCGCTGCCGGAGTTCACTTTCAGCGTCTTCGCCTTGGCGACGATATCGGGGATCCAGCGCTGCGCTTCGCCGACCAGCACCGTCACGGAGGTCGCCATGCAGCGTTGTCCGGCGGCACCGAATGTCGCGCCCACCAAGGCATTCAGCGATTGCTCCTTGTTGGCATCCGGCATGATCACCGCGTGATTCTTGGCGCCCATCATGGCCTGAACACGCTTGCCGTGCTGCGTGCCCAGGTTGTACACATGCGTGCCCACCGGCGTCGAGCCGACAAATGAAATGGCGACGATATCGGGATGCGTGCAGATCGCGTCGACCGCGCGCTTGCCGCCATGGATGATGTTGAGGACGCCGGGAGGCACGCCGGCCTGGAGTGCCAGTTCCGCCAGCAGCATCGGGGTCAGGGGATCCTGCTCCGATGGCTTGAGCACGAAGGTATTGCCGCAGACAATGGCCATCGGGAACATCCATAGCGGGATCATTGCCGGAAAATTAAAGGGCGTGATCCCGGCGCATACGCCGATGGGTTGCCGAATGGTGTACGTGTCGACGCCGCCCGCGACATTTTCAGCGAACTCGCCCATCTGCAAGCTGCCGATGGAACAGGCGTGCTCGACCACCTCCAGGCCGCGAAATACATCGCCTTCGGCGTCGGCAACGGTTTTGCCTTGTTCGGCGCTCAAGGTTTGTGCGATGCGGCTCATATGCTCTCGAACCAGAGCCTGCAGTTTCAACATGATCCGGGCACGTGCCGCCAGCGGCGTGTGCTTCCAAGTCTTGTAGGCTTCCTTGGCAGCGGCCACGGCAGCGTCAATTTCTCCGTCGGTCGCGAACGGGACTTGCGCCAGTACTTCCTGAGTCGCGGGATTGATGACGTCGTGCCATTCGGTCGTCTTGGATTCGACGAAGGCGCCGTTGATCAGCAACTTGACCGTGTCCGCGGCCCGGCCTTGCAATGCGGGTTTAGGCGTCATATCAATACCTCTCATTTAAAGTTTCGAGTGCTCGAGCAATTCCCTGGCGATCACCAACCGCTGGATCTCGTTCGTGCCCTCATAGATCTGTGTGATGCGCGCATCGCGGTAATATCGCTCCACATCGTAGTCCGCCAGATAGCCATAGCCACCGTGAATCTGTATGGCGTGGGAGCACACCCGTTCGGCCATCTCTGAGGCGTATAGTTTAGCCTGGCAGGCCTCCGAAAGGCAGGGCTCCCCGGCGCTGCGCAGGCGCGCGGCGTGATGTGTCAGCAGCCGCGCGGAATTGATGGAAGTGTGCATATCCGCCAGCATGTTGCTGATGCTGCCGAACTTCACGATCGGCTGATCAAATTGCTTGCGGGTCTGCGCATAGGCCAGCGCAGCCTCGAATGCCGCCCGGGCAATACCAATGGCTTGCGCGGCGATACCGATGCGCCCGCCCTCCAGATTGGACAATGCGATCGATAATCCCTTGCCGCGTGGGCCCAGCAGGCAATCCGCTCCGATCCTGCAATTGTCGAAGGTGATGGCACAGGTATCGGAAGCGCGGATGCCGAGCTTGTGCTCCGGACGCCCCACCAGAAAACCCGCTGTATCCGTCGGCACGATGAAAGCCGACAATCCCTTCTTACCCAATTCCGGATCCGTGACTGCAAATACGATCGCCACCTTCGCGCGCTTGCCGTTGGTGATGAACTGCTTGGCGCCGTTGAGCACCCAGGTGCCGCCGTCCAGGATGGCGCGGGTTTTCAAATTGTGCGCTTCCGATCCAGCCTGCGGTTCCGTTAAGCAAAAGCAGCCTATCTTGAGGCCCTGCGCCATGTCGGCGAGATAGCGCTGCTTCTGCGCGCTGTCGCCGTACTTGAGAATGGGCCCGCAACCCACGGAACTATGCACGCTCACCAGCGCCGCGGTGGCGCCATCGCCGGCGGCGATCTCCTCGATCGCCAGCGCGTAGGCGATGTAGTCGGTGTATGAACCGCCCCATTCATCGGGGACCATCATGCCCAGAAGCCCCAGCTCCCCGAGTTTGGCGACCGCCGAGTCGCCGATCCAGCCGTCCTTCTCCCATTGGGCGGCGTGGGGTTTGAGTTCCTGGAGCGCAAAATCCTTCGCGGAATCGCGGATCATGCGTTGCTCGTCGGTGTAGAAATCCATAGGGAAGCCCCGAGCGCGTCGGCGGATGGCCGTATCGCGTAAACTATAAGGTGGAGTTGTCAGCGCGGCGTGCCCAAACCGTTCAAAATGCGTGAGCGAAAATGCAACAGTTGCCGAAGGGTTTGAGCCGAGCGGCCGGCGCCGAGGCGGCGAGGTCCGAACCGGGGACGATCGCGATTTGCTTCGTCGCAGCAGCGCTGGAAAGCGTGCGCGCCCGCGGCCTGGATGCGGACGGCCTGCTGAGGCAGATCGGACTTTCCCCGGGGCTGTTGCAGTCACCGCAGACGCGCGTGTCGGCCAAGCATTACGGTGCCCTGTGGCGCTTGGTTGCGCTGACCCTGGACGACGAATTTTTCGGCCAAGATTCGCGCCGCATGAAGGCGGGGAGTTTTGCGATGCTTTGCCACTCGTTGCTCAACTGCAAAACCTTGAGGCAGGCGATCGATCGCAGTCTGCGATTCTACGCGCTGATTCTGGATGACATTTACGGCAAGCTGAAACGGGATGGAGCCGAGGCGAGCATCACGCTGCACGACGCCGCCGCGCCGCGGCGCGTGTTTGCGCACGAAGTGCTCCTCATGCTGCTGCACGGCGTGGCCTGTTGGCTGGTCGGACGCCGGATCCCGATCAAGCGTGCGCAGTTCAGCTACGAGGAGCCGGCGCATAGCGGGGAGTATCGCCTGATGTATAGCACCAGCATCGGTTTTCGAGCTCCGCATACCGCCATCATTTTCGATGCCGCGTTCCTCGAACTCCCCATCGTCCAGAATGAACGCACGGTGAAGGAATTTTTGCGCAACGCGCCGGAAAACATTCTAGTGAAGTACAAAAATGGCAGCAGCCTGGGGGCGAGGATCCGGCGGCGTCTGCGTCAATCGCTGCCGGGAGACCTACCTGAGTTCGAAGCGCTGGCAGAAGAGATGAATTTGACCCCTGCAACTTTGCGCCGGCGGCTGCACGAAGAAGGCACGTTCTATCAATCGATCAAGGATCAATTGCGCAGAGACCTGGCCATCGGGTACTTGAGCCATTCGAAGCGCAGCGCCATGGACATCGGCCTGGAACTCGGCTTTTCTGAGCGCAGCGCCTTTCATCGCGCATTCAAGAAATGGACCGGTGCATCGCCGGGCGAATTTCGTCGCCGCTTGCAGCCTTGAGGCTCCGGGAGCTTGCGCCCAACGCTTTCGCGTGTTGCAATTTCGCGCACTCGTTTTGAGCGTTTTTGTCACGGGGCTTGAACCGGCTTCCTCTATAGTTTTGGGCCACCCACGAGGACACGATGTGAGCAGCATCCAGGTCGATTTTTCCGGAAAGGTGCTTGCAGTCACCGGCGCGTTCGGTGCCTTGGGCGCGGCGGTTGCGGCGACACTCGCCGGTTTTGGCGCGCAAGTGGCGCGGCTCGATCATGCCGCCGTGCCGCCGGGAGCGCCGACGGGCTCGCTGTCGTACGGCGGCCTGGACTTGGCGGACGATGCGGTCGCGGCGTCAACCATACGGAAAATTGTTCAAGAGACCGGCCGGTTGGACGGACTGGTCAATATTGCCGGCGGCTTTCGCTTCGAGAAGCTCGAGCAAGGTGCGCTGGAAACGTGGGACTCACAGTACCGGTCGAACCTGCGTACCGCCGTCGCCTGCTGCAAGGCCGCGCTGCCGTATCTGATGAAGTCCGGGCACGGGCGCATCATCAACATCGGCGCGCTCGCCGCCGTCAAGGCCGGGGCCGGCATGGGTGCCTATGCGGCTTCGAAGGCCGGCGTCGCGAAATTAACGGAGGCACTCGCTGATGAACTCAAAGATCGAGGCGTTACCGTGAACGCACTGCTGCCGAGCACGCTGGATACGCCGCGCAACCGCATTGATATGCCCACCGCGGATTTCAGCCGTTGGGTCGCGCCTGCCGCGATCGGCGAGGTCGTTGCCTTTCTGATTTCGGATTCCGCCGGCGCAGTCACGGGTGCCCTGATACCCGTTGCGGGGCGCGTATGAGCCGCTCGAATGAGCCGTCCGCCGGTGCGCGCCTGCGCGCCGCCGTGTCCGAGGAGAACCCGCTGCAAATGGTGGGCGCCATCAATGCGTTTACCGCGCGGATGGCGGCGGCGTGCGGCTTCAAGGCGCTGTACTTGGCCGGCAGCGGGGTCGCCGCCAATTCCTTGGGAGTTCCGGATTTAGGCATCAGCACCATGGATGACGTGCTGGTCGATATCCGCAGAATCACCGATGCCTGTCCGTTGCCGATGTTGGTCGACGCGGATACCGGCTGGGGCGGCGCGTTCAACATTGCGCGCACGGTAAAATCCTTCACGAAGTTCGGCGCAGGCGGCATGCACATCGAGGATCAGGTGCAATCGAAGCGTTGCGGCCATCGCCCCGGCAAGGAAATCGTTTCCAAACAAGAAATGGTCGATCGCATCAAGGCTGCGGTGGATGCTCGAACCGACGATAAGTTCGTGATCATGGCTCGCACCGACGCGTTGGCCGTGGAGGGCATGGATAAAGCCCTCGACCGCGCGGTCGCCTGCGTCGAGGCGGGCGCCGACATGATTTTCCCGGAAGCCATCACGGAACTCGCCATGTACCGGCGCTTCAAGGATGCGGTCAAAGTGCCTATTCTTGCCAACATCACGGAGTTCGGCCAGACCCCGTTGTACACACGAGATGAACTGGCGACCGTCGCTGTCGACATCGTTTTGCACTGCTGTTCCGCCTACCGCGCGATGAACGCCGCGGCACTCAACACCTACCAAGCGATTCGCCGCGACGGAACGCAGAAGCATGTGCTTGCCACCATGCAGACGCGCGCCGATCTGTACAAGTACCTTGACTACTACGCCTACGAAGCGAAGCTGGATGAACTCTTTGCGGAAGGAAAGGAAAAGTGAGCAGCCAATCCGACGCGGCGCCTGCGGGCGCGTTCAAACCGAAAAAATCCGTCGCCCTATCCGGCGTCACCGCAGGCAATACGGCGTTGTGTACGGTCGGCAGAACCGGCAACGACTTGCACTATCGCGGCTACGATATCCTGGATATCGCCGCGCAATGCGAGTTCGAGGAAATAGCGCACTTGCTGGTGCACGAGCAATTGCCGAACAAGTCGCAGCTCGCGGCTTACAAAGCCAAGCTGAGAGGCCTGCGCATGCTGCCGGCCCCGGTCGCGACGATCCTCGAGCAACTGCCGCTGACCAGCCATCCCATGGACGTGTTGCGTACCGGTGTGTCGGCGCTGGGCTGTTGCGTGCCTGAGGCGAACGATCATGCCGGCAAAGGCGCGCGCGACCTGGCCGATCGGCTGCTGGCCTGCTTGGGCTCGATGCTGTGCTACTGGTACCACTTTGCCAAGAGCGGCCGCCGCATCGATGTGCAGACCGACGATGACTCCATCGGCGCTCACTTCCTGCACCTGCTGCACGGCCGCAAGGCCTCGGCCAGTTGGGTGCGGGCCATGCACACTTCGCTGAACCTATATGCCGAACACGAATTCAATGCCTCGACGTTTACGGCCAGGGTCATTGCCGGCACGGGTTCGGATCTGTACTCCTGTATTACCGGTGCGATCGGCGCGCTGCGCGGACCCAAGCACGGCGGCGCGAACGAAGTGGCCTTCGAGATTCAGAATCGTTACTCGACGCCGGACGCGGCCGAAGAGGATATCCGCCGGCGCGTGGCATCCAAGGAAGTCATCATTGGTTTCGGCCATCCGGTGTATACGGTGTCGGACCCGCGCAATCAGGTCATCAAGGAAGTATCGCGGGCACTCGCGCGCGAGGCGAACGACATGCTGGGTTTCGAGGTGGCCGAGCGAATCGAATCGGTCATGTGGGACAGCAAAAAAATGTTTCCCAATTTGGACTGGTTCTCCGCCGTGTCGTATCACCTGATGGGCGTGCCCACCGCGATGTTCACGCCGCTCTTTGTCATCAGCCGCACCTCCGGCTGGGCGGCGCATGTCATCGAGCAGCGCGAGGACGGAAAAATCATCCGCCCCAGCGCCAACTACATCGGACCTGAAAACTTGAAATTCATACCCCTTGCGGAGCGCCCTTAAGTCCATGTCATCCCACGATATCAAGTCCGCCGAGAGACCGGCTCCCGATCAGGTTCTCACCGCCATCGCGGATTACGCGCTGAGTTACGACATCACGAGCACACTGGCGTACGAGACTGCCGCGTATTGCCTGATGGATACGCTGGCCTGTGGTTTTCAGGCGCTGAAGTATCCG
>DASQPK010000045.1:0-2010 GCA_035643995.1 Steroidobacteraceae bacterium
CGAACTGGCGGCTTCGGTGGCTAGGAACGCACCCTTGGTGAGGCCGTAGAACAAGAACAGCGGCACGCTCAACGGGCCGGTCGAGACCACGATGCCCGTGAGATAGCCGATCAGCGCGCCGCCCAGCGCGAGATGCCAGAGTTGCGCCTTGAGCTGATGCCGCGCCAGCCAATGCCGCGCCGGCACCATCGCGATCAGAAACAGCCCGATGGCGACATCCACGGCATGCGAGGGCAGCGCCAGCAGCGTGCGCGCGCCGAGTGCTGCCGCGGGAATGCCCGTCACCGAATAGGCCGCGCAGGCACGCCAGTCGACCTCGCGCCACCAGGCGAGAATGCGCGACAGGTTCGCCATCACGGCTGCGATCGCCATGATCGGCACGGCTTCCTTGGGGCCGTACTCGTAAACCAGCACCGGCATCAGCATGATCGACGAGCCGGTGCCGACGATGCCGGAAAGCGTGCCGGCGATCAGGCCGACGATGAGAACAAACATGAAGCCCAAGGATCGCAACTCTGAAATCGAGGACGAGGGAATCGCCGTGAGGTAGCGCGGTAATCCGCAAAATCGGAGCACGCCGCGCCGGCGATGGCAAATCGACCTTGGGTTGTGAGTTGCCTCACATTCACACCGGCCGATTTCTGCAAGGCTGACTGCGTGCAACGTGATCTTGGCTGGTTAAGGCGATCGGCGGCGTCACCTCTCTCATGTCTCATGCCGGTTGCCCTATGAAAGGAGACCGCAATCATGGAGCAGGCACGCGCCACGTTTCTCACGACCTATCTGAACTGGGCAAAGCCCAGCCTGTTGGCTTTGCTTGTCGGTGTGCTGACCACGATCTTCAGCCTGATCGGCGCCGCCAGCAACGCGGTTCCGGTGATTCTGAAAACGCTCAATCTGCCGGAATGCTTCACCTACGCGGACGCCTATGGCGGCACGCAGAGCGATTTCAAAAAGGAAGGCAATGTCTGGCGTGAATATGCGCCTGATGCTGTCGCCTTTCAGAGCGAATTCAAGGAAATCGAGCGCAACCGAAACGAGATATTACTGCGCAACCTGACGCGACGCGAGACTGCGGACTGGGGAACCCTGGTGGTCTACCTGCCGGTCTGCGGAGGCACCGCCAGGATGAGCGAGGGAAAGCCTGAGCGCTGGACGGACCTGGAAAAGGTCTGGAAAGCGCAACGGGGGAGCTGACGCGCTCTCCGCAACCAGGCACGCGCGCAACCGCGCTTGCTCCACTGCTGACAGCATGCTGGCAGCAGGCCTTGGCTACGACCTTTGCGATGTCGGTCATCGAATAAGGAGCGAATCGTGGCGATCAAGGGAAGTTGCCATTGCGGCAACACGCAGTTCGAACTGAACGAGGCGCCGACGGGCGTGACACGCTGCACCTGCTCGCTCTGCGCCAAACGCGGCGCGTTGTGGGCCTATTACAAACCCGCGCAATTTCGCCTGGTATCGCCACCTGAAAAGGTCGCGACGTATCTGTGGGGCAGCCGCACGGTCAAGCATCATTTCTGCGCCGATTGCGGCTGTGGCACCTATTCGGAATCGCCGGACTGGTCGACCGGCAAGCCGGACTTCGACAATCCAAAGGTCGGCGTCAATGCGCGGCTGTTGGATGATTTCGATCTCGACGCCGTGCCGGTGACGGTGATCGATGGCAAGAATTTGTGGTGACGCCGGCTCGCAGGCGATGAGGGGATGGCCTCGTCGCCGATGCCGCTTGGTTAACCCGTGGTGTCGGCGAGCCCGAAAATAACGGCAATGCCGCGGCCTGATCCTTAAAATTTGAGGTGCATACAATTCATCGCGAATTCAAAGAAAAGAATCGAGCAACGCGATGATGAATGACCACGCATTTTCCGCCCTGGACCGCCACGCGGTCCTCTCCGGATCCGATAATGGCTTTCCGTGGTTCGCGGCTTCCATGCTGGCACTGGAATCCAGTGAGGTCATGCGCTTGCGGCTCGAGAAATTCGCCAGTTGCGATGATGACGCGGGTCA
>DASQPK010000046.1:0-20390 GCA_035643995.1 Steroidobacteraceae bacterium
CGAACCCGCGACCCCCGGCGTGACAGGCCGGTATTCTAACCAGCTGAACTACCACTCCGCTGTTGGTGGGTGCTGAGGGGATCGAACCCCCGACCCTCGCCGTGTAAAGGCGATGCTCTACCAGCTGAGCTAAGCACCCCCCTGGAAGAGGCGCGGAAGTCTACGCGAGGTAAAACCACTTGGCAATTGCCGCACCGTTTCAAGCTCCGCCGCCGCATCAAAATCGCCGCGTGACGTACATAAGGCCGGTTTCGATTTTGTAGAAGCTGTCGGGGCGCACGCCGGCGATGGGCGCATCGCTGGCCAAAACATGCGTCCGGGCCACGTTCTGTGCGTAGCGAAAGTCCGCGCCGATATCCCATTTTGGCAGCACGTTTCGCCATTGAGCGCCGACTCCGGCGTATAGCGAGTACGCAGGCGTTGCTACATCATAGCGGGCAACCCCGGCGAATAATCCGGCCGCGAACGAATCGCCGAAGCGATGTCGGTAGTCTAGCGCCCGCACCCCGAACAGGTTGTGCCCATCGACCTGATCATCTTCCAGCCGGACCCCCAGATCGTTCGTCTCAGAGACCGCGCGGCGCGCACCGAACCCGATATGGGGGCCAGTCCCGACTTTTGACGTTACGATCGGGAAGCCTTGCTGCAGGTTGGCCTTGACCTGGTTGACATTCACACCGGCATCGATGAACAGTTCATTGCCGTGCGTTTCAGCTGAAACCGGCGAGTCGTCATCGTCGGCGTCGCGCGTGTGGCTGTTTTGATCGCCGCCGTAACGCACGAAACCCGACAAACGAACAAAGGACTTGCCAAACACATCATGTCCGGCGACTGCCTCGCCGCCCACGGTCATCTCATTCAACGGCCGTGAATAGCGCAATGTGAACTCCGAATAATGACGATACGGAACGATGCCGTATTCCTGATTCACAACGTACCTCACGCGCTCCTCGAGATAGCCGCCGAACGGCGGCTCCCAGCCAATACGCAACATCTGGCTGCGCGCACCGACGCCGTCGTTGAATACGCGTTGGTCGGCGCCCCACTGGCCCGTCACCAGCCCGCCATTGGTCATGCCGTCCAAAAAGACACTGTTGACGTACCATGAATTTTGCCATTCCGATACCTCATAGGTCATATCGAAATAGCGCCAAAGCACCGGAAAATCGATGCCCGCTGTGAGCGCTGACTGGCCGAGCAGGTAGCTGCCGCCGTTCAGCGTGTTCTCGCCGGCATATTGGACGTACACCGCGAACGGCGTCTTGCCGGGAAAAATAAAGCGGCTGACGTACGAGGCTTCTTGATTTCCCTGCGTCTGCGATTGACCGCCCGGCTTGAAAAAATCCCGCGCCAAAAAGCGGGCGGAATCCGGCAGTCCTCCACCGCCATATTGCAGCTGCCGATTGACGCCGATCGACCAACCGCTGAAAGGCTCTATGGAAAACTGCGCGCCGAACAGTTTCGGGTTGCCGCTCGACTGTACCGTGGTGCCTTGACCGCCACCCAGAATGTGATCGGAGCGGGCCATTTGCGCCCAAAAGAGTTCATATTGAAATCCCAGGCGTGTGAGCGGTTCATAGTTCGACAGCGTCGCGGACGGCATGGTCGGCGCTTCGGTGCCGATCATCATGGTGCTGTCGGTCGCGGGCGAAAACCAATGGTCGCGATAGCCGATATCGAGTTGCGCCCAGTTGAAGCCGAAACTCAACATCGAACCGGTCGGCCGGGTTCGACCATCGTAGGCAATGACACCGGCGCTCGCCAGCATGTAGTCGTTCGGCTGCACAAAGCCTTGCGCGGATACTTCCCACTTGCTGTCCACGGGAAGGCCATGATTGTTGGGGACCACATCGGCCCCGCCACCGTGGGCAGCCGAACCGGTGATGCTGGCATGCGTCAGCGCATAGTCGCGGGAATAACGCTCCAAGTATCTCTTTACCCGGGTGCACAGCGCCTTATCCACTTCGCACGCTTTCGGCAGCGCCAACTCCACCAGCGCCACCGCGAAAGGTCGCTTCAGGATCGGTTCATCGGCAAGGATCAGCACCCGCTCGATTTGCCGCTCCATCTCGGGCTCGAGATTCAGCGGCAGGTACGCGCTCACGCCGGCTCCCCACGCGGCTCCGGATGCGATCGTCAATGCCGAAGCGAACAGTACTGCGAATTTGAATGTTTTCATGCCTTGGGCTTACCGCTCGAACCGTCTGACCTCACTATACTTCCACGGTCCGGGCGCAAGCACAAACGCCGCTTCGCGCCGACGCTCACACGGGAAACGATGGCGCACGATAAAATTAGCACATTCAAGCGCTTTGTCACGCAAAGTCAGGGGACAAGGCAGCCTTTAAACCCGTGGGTGTCCGTGACGGCGAGCGGTGCCTCTTCGGAACTCATGCATTCATTTTCCGAATGAAGCGAGCTTCTTTTCCCACAGCAGCAGCTGCTCAGCGCGAACATCCGCCGGGGGATCTGTCACTCCCTTTGCGATACGCCCGCTTCGGATGAGTTTGAAGTCGGAGGCCGGCCTGGCGTTGCCGGACTCGATGTCGCGCAGCTTCTTCGCGGCAACTTCGAGACCGCTGAGATAGTCTTCACCGACGAGCACGGCACGATTGATCCTGCAACCGCCAGCCGCGATCAAAGGCGGTGCTTATCCAAAACTCTTGGAGGTCAGCCGCAGTCGCCGAGGATTTGCTCAGCTAGTGCGCCCGCACTTGCCCTTTGGCTCGAGCGGGCTTGCGGGCGGGCTTCTCGCCGGCGATCACCTCGGGAGGCTTGAGCGGATCCGGCGGCGCCGGCAGAGGCACGGGCATGTGGGTCAATGCGACTTGCAGCACTTCGTCGATCCATTTCACCGAGCGGATGTCGAGCTTTTCCTTGATGTTGTCGGGAATCTCGGCCAAGTCCTTGGTGTTGTCATCCGGTATCAATACCGTGGTGATGCCGCCGCGGTGCGCCGCCAGCAGTTTCTCCTTGAGTCCGCCGATCGGCAGCACTTCGCCGCGCAATGTGATCTCGCCGGTCATCGCCACGTCGGAACGCACCGGAATCTTGGTGAGCGCGGAAATCAATGCGGTGGCCATGCCGACGCCGGCGCTCGGGCCATCCTTCGGGGTCGCACCTTCCGGCACGTGAATGTGCACATCCGCCTTCTGATAAAAATCCACATCCAATCCCAGCATGGCCGAGCGGCTGCGCACCACGGTCATGGCGGCCTGAATGGACTCTTGCATGACTTCGCCGAGCTGCCCGGTATGGGTGAGCTTGCCCTTGCCGTTGACGACCGCAGCTTCGATGGTGAGAAGTTCGCCGCCGACTTCGGTCCACGCCAGGCCGGTGACCTGACCGACGCGATTGCTTTCCTCGGCCTTGCCGTAGCGAAAGCGGCGCACGCCCAAGTACTTGTCGAGATTGTTCGAATCGACGCTCACGGTTTTCTCCGCCGGCGCCAGCAACAGCTGTTTGACGGCCTTGCGGCCGATCTTCGAAATCTCGCGCTCGAGGTTGCGCACCCCCGCTTCGCGGGTGTAGTAGCGAATCATGTCGTGAATCGCCGTGTCCGCGAGCACCAGCTCGTCCGGCTTCAGCCCGTTTTGCTTGACCTGCTTCGGCAGCAAGTAGCGCCGCGCGATATTGCTCTTCTCATCCTCGGTGTAGCCGGGAATGCGGATCACTTCCATGCGATCGAGGAGCGGCGCCGGAATATTCAGACTATTGGCGGTGCACACGAACATCACTTCGGAGAGATCGAAATCGACCTCCAAGTAGTGGTCGTTGAAAGTACTGTTCTGCTCCGGATCGAGCACTTCGAGCAGTGCCGAGGAAGGATCACCGCGAAAGTCGGTGGACATCTTGTCGACTTCATCGAGCAGGAACAAAGGATTGCGAACGCCGCACTTGGCGAGATTTTGAATGATCTTGCCCGGCATCGATCCGATGTAAGTGCGCCGATGGCCGCGAATCTCCGCCTCGTCTCTTACTCCGCCCAAGGACATGCGCACGAACTTGCGATTCGTGGCTCGCGCGACGCTTTGTCCCAAGGAGGTCTTGCCCACGCCGGGCGGGCCCACCAAGCATAGGATGGGGCCGCGAAGATTTTTCACGCGCTGCTGCACGGCCAGGTATTCGACGATGCGCTCTTTGACCTTTTCCAGCCCGTAGTGATCGGCCTCGAGCACTTTTTCCGCAGCCGCAATGTCCAAGTGCACCTTGCTGCGCTTCTTCCACGGCGACTTCACCAACCAGTCGATGTAGTTGCGCACAACCGTGGCTTCCGCGGACATGGGTGACATCAGTTTCAGCTTCGCGAGTTCCGAATTGGCCTTCTCGCGCGCCTCTTTCGGCATGCCGGCCGCTTTGATGCGCTTCTCGAGTTCGCCGATTTCGTTCGGCGCATCGTCCAACTCGCCGAGCTCCTTCTGGATGGCCTTCATCTGCTCATTCAGGTAGTACTCGCGCTGGCTCTTTTCCATCTGCTGCTTGACGCGGCCGCGAATGCGTTTTTCGATCTGCAGCACGTCCATCTCGCCCTCGATGACGGCGAGCATGTGCTCGAGGCGCTTGCGCACGTCCGGAATCTCGAGGACCTTTTGCTTCTCGGATAGCTTCAGGGACATGTGCGCGGCAACAGTGTCCGCCAGACGGCCGGCCTGCTCGATGCCCGCCAGGGACGTCAGGATCTCCGGGGGCACCTTCTTGTTTAATTTGACATATTGTTCGAACTGCGTGATCACGGAGCGGGTCAGCACGTCCATCTCGCGCTCTTCGTAACGCTCGAGGTCCGGCAGCGGTGTGACTTCCGCTGAAAAGAACTCGCCCTCCGTCAATTTATCGATGCTCGCCCGATCCACACCCTCGACCAGCACCTTGACGGTGCCGTCAGGCAGCTTCAGAAGCTGCAGGATGGTTGCAATGGTGCCGACCCGATATAGGTCCTCAGCCTTCGGATCGTCGACATCCGCCTGTTTCTGCGCGACCAAGAGAATGCGCTTATCGGCCTTCATGGCCAAATCGAGCGCCACTATGGATTTTTCACGCCCCACGAACAGCGGAATGACCATGTGTGGGTAAACCACGACATCGCGCAGCGGCAATACCGGGGTGCCGTTCAAGAGCGGCGCTTCTTCGGGGACATCAGAAATGGGTTCATCGCTCACTAGGCTGGCCTCTTAGGTTGTGGCACGCACATCAAACCTTCGCAGTTGAGTACATGCGGGCCCGCCGACGTAGTTTCAAGCTCGACTCAAAGATGGTCCGAGCCGGTAGGGCGTCGCTGTTCCTCAACTGGAGCCACCAACCGGGTCTCCTCGGTTCGGTGAACAATATAGGGTTTGCTGTGGCCTTCGATCACTTGCTCGTCGACCACGACTTTCTGAACATTGCGCAATGAGGGCAGGTCGTACATCGTGTCCAGCAGCACATTCTCCAGAATGGTGCGCAAGCCGCGGGCCCCGGTCTTACGCTGCATCGCCTTGCGGGCGACCGAGCGCAGAGCATCCTCGCGGAAATCCAGCTCCACTCCTTCCATGTCGAACAGCTTGCGATATTGCTTGGTCAGCGCGTTCTTCGGCTGCATCAAAATAGAAATCAGCGCTTCTTCGTCCAACTCCTCCAGCGTCGCGACCACCGGCAGCCGGCCGACGAATTCCGGAATCAGGCCATACTTGATCAAATCCTCAGGCTCAGCGTCATGAAACACATCATTACCATGCGGCCTGGCATCGTGCCCACGCACTTCGGCGCCGAAGCCGATGCCGCTCTTGTGGGTGCGATTCATGATGATCTTTTCCAGACCTGCGAACGCACCGCCGCAAATGAACAGGATATTGGTCGTGTCGACCTGCAGGAATTCCTGCTGAGGATGCTTGCGCCCGCCCTGCGGCGGCACTGAGGCAATCGTGCCTTCGATCAGTTTCAGAAGCGCCTGCTGCACGCCCTCGCCGGAGACGTCGCGTGTAATGGAGGGGTTGTCCGATTTGCGCGAAATCTTATCGATTTCATCGATATAGACGATGCCGGTTTGCGCCTTCTCGACATCGTAGTCGCATTTTTGCAGCAACTTCTGAATGATGTTCTCGACGTCTTCGCCCACGTAGCCCGCTTCCGTCAGGGTGGTGGCATCGGCGATCGTGAACGGAACGTTGAGCAAGCGCGCCAGGGTTTCAGCCAACAGGGTCTTGCCTGAACCGGTCGGGCCGATCAGAAGTATATTGCTCTTCGCCAGTTCCACCTCATCGCGGGAACGCACGCCCTCTGCGCCGCGCGTCTGCAACCGCTTGTAGTGGTTGTAAACGGCCACCGACAGGACGCGCTTGGCGCGTTCCTGGCCGATGACATATTCATCCAAGACCTTCTTGATTTCCTGAGGCTTCGGCAGCTTGTCGCGGGTGCGCTCAGCGCGCTCTTCCAGTTCTTCCCGGATTATGTCGTTGCACAGCTCGACGCATTCGTCGCAGACGAAAACGCTTGGGCCGGCGATGAGCTTCCGAACCTCGTGTTGGCTCTTTCCACAGAAAGAGCAGTACAAAAGCTTGCCGTCATCATGTTTGCCGCGCGAATCTTCGCTCATGCTGTCCTCAAATTGGCCGCGCGGCCAACCTCAAGGGAGGCCGGCAATGCAGCTACAGTACAGACTATATAGCACCCCGCAACCTGCGCGCAAAGATAAGGTCCTTCAGGGCGTGACCGGGTTCCGAACTAAACCGCGCGACGTCAAATCGGGCGTTCACCAGGCTGATTTAAGCCTTTGCGGGGATCTCGCCGCGTTTTTCGATCATCGAATCGATCAAACCATAGGAGCGGGCCTGCTCGGCGGTCATAAAGTTGTCCCGGTCGCTGTCTGCCTTGACGCGCTCCACGGTCTGACCCGAGTGCTTGGCCAATATGGCGTTCAAGCGGGTCTTGGTCTCCATGACGTCGCGCGCATGGATGTCGATGTCCGAGGCCTGACCCTGGAAGCCGGCAGACGGTTGATGAATCATGATTTTCGAGTTCGGCAGCGAGTAGCGCTTACCCGCGGCACCTCCAGCCAACAACACCGCGCCCATCGAGGCCGCCAATCCCACGCAAGTCGTGCTTACATCGGGCTTGATGAACTGCATGGTGTCGTAAATGGCCAGACCCGCACTCACCGACCCGCCCGGCGAGTTGATGTAGATCGCGATGTCCTTGTCGGGATTCTCCGATTCCAGGAACAGCAGCTGCGCCACGATCAGATTCGCCATGTAGTCCTCGACCGGGCCGACAATGAATATGAGCCGATCCTTGAGCAGCCGCGAATAGATGTCGTAGGCCCGCTCGCCGCGAGCGGTTTGCTCCACCACCATCGGAACCAAATTCAATGCGCGCGTGGTCATGAATAACTGCCTTTTAATCTTCCGAATGAATTCCGCTCAATGCTTTATGAGGTCTTCATAACACCATTTCAAGTGATTTGCTCGGCCTCAGGCCTCGAAGTTCATCAATTCTTTGAAAGTCGACTTCACCTCATGCACTTTGGCATGCTCCAGTATCCAGTCCACGGCCTGGTCTTCCAGCGCCAGACTCTCCACCTGGCGCATGGCTTCGGCGTTTTGCATGTAAGCGCGCTTCATCGCAGCGGCATCGCCATAGGCGGCCACCATTTCGTCCAGACGCTCATTGACCCGCGCGCGGTTGACCACCAAGTTCTCGCGTCGAATGACGTCGTTCAGCAACAACCCGAGCGCGACCCGGCGGCGAGCCGGTTCCACGAAGGGATCGCGCGGCGGCGCCTGCGATGCATCTTTCGCACCGGCGCGTCGCATCGCTTCGACTTGCATGTCGCGAATCTGGCCTTCGAGCAGCACGTTCGGCACCTCGGTGGGATTCGCCGTGTAGAGTTTCTCCATCACCGCGGCTTTGTTGCGGTTGCGCAGCGCCTGCTCGAGCTCACGGCGCATATTGGCGGCCACATCCTCGCGCAGCTTCGCCAAGCCACCCTCGGTCACGCCGAAAGACTTGCAAAATTCCTCATCGACTTCCGGCAGCACCGGCTCTTCGATCACCTTGACCTCGGTCGCAAAAATCGCGGATTTGCCCGCCAATTCGGTGGCGCGATAATCAGCGGGAAAATTCACGGTCACGTTGCGTTTCTCACTTGGGCTGGCACCGACCAAACCCTGTTCGAGGTCCGGCAACATCCGGCCTTCGCCCAAGACGATCGCGATATTCTCGCCCTTGCCTCCGGCAAACGGCACGCCGTCGATGGCTCCCTCGAAATCGATGGTGACCTTATCGCCGCTCGCCGCGGCCCGGGTCACGGCGACGTACTTCATTTGCTGCTTGCGCAGGCGCTCGATCATGGCGTCGATGTCGCTCTCGCTCACCTCCGCCGTTACCCGATCGACTGCCAGCGATTCCATCGGCTGCAGCACGACTTCGGGAAACACCTCGAAGGTCGCGACATATTTGAGGTCCTGGCCCTCGTCCATGCTCTGCGGCTCGATGCGCGGGTTACCCGCCGGCGCCAGCTGATTCTGCGTCACTGCTTCGGCGTAGCTGGATTGCAGCAATTCGCCGATCACCTCACGGTGAACCTGGCTGCCGAATTGTTGGCGGATCACCTTCAGAGGCGCCTTGCCGGGACGAAAACCATTCAAGCGCGCGGTGCGGCTGATGGTTTTTAGACGCGCGGCGATTTCCGCAGCAACGCGCTCGGCGGGCACCTGCACTTGCATGCGGCGCTCCAATTTGCCGATACTCTCCACGGAAACCTGCATGTCGATCCTCTTAAGGGTTAGGAAAGGGCGCGTTGGTGCGAAAGGCGAGACTCGAACTCGCACGGGTTGCCCCACCAGGTTCTAAGCCTGGCGCGTCTACCAATTCCGCCACATTCGCAATGAATCAGCCCGCAAGTATAGCTAACGGGGTTCGCTTTCGCGAACCAGGAGGCGGGCGACCTCGCGCAGGGCCGGCAGGCCGTTTTCCAACATGAAGTACAGCGGACTGTCCCCGTCGAATGGGGGGCGAGGCGCCGGCGCATGAACCCACGCCCAGGCCCGATCTTTCGGTCCCGACTCGGCGGTCAGCGAATACTGAATGTTGGCAATGAGCGCCGCTCTTTCCTGTTGAGTTGCGGACAGCCTCGGCGCCTGGCCCAAGCGGTAGCGCTGCAACACCTGCGGGGAAGGAATTTTGAGCAACCGGCATTGCTGCAGCGGTGAGAGTTCCCAGGCGTCCGCAATCGCAAAGAAACGTTTCAGCGCGCTGGTGCTGGTATGCCGCGCTGCGCGGCGACTCGCCGGCTGCAGCACCAATCGCGGTCCACTACGAGTCTTGCTGGGCAATGCGGTACTCACGGTAGGCTCCCGAGCTTGTCTGAACTTTCCAGCATACTCCCTAATCAAGAGGCCGCTTGTTATGATGAGCCGTGTCAAAAACCTTTGCCGAGCGCTTAAGCAGGGCGCAACAAACCAGCGGTAGCCTGGTATGCGTCGGGCTCGATCCGGACCCTGCCAAATTACCCCCAGATCTCGGCAAGGAATCCTCGTCCCTGTATGCATTCAATCGGCGCATCGTCGATGCGACATTTGACATTGCGGCGGCCTACAAGCCGCAAATCGCGTTCTACAGCGCGGTGGGGGCCGAGGATCAACTTGTCTTGAGCATTCGCTACATTCGCCAGCGCGCACCGGCAGCGTTGGTGATTCTGGATGCCAAACGCGGCGACATCGGCAATACCGCCGAGGCCTACGCGCGAGAAGCGTTTGACCGCTACGGCGCGGACGCCGTGACCGTAAATCCTTACATGGGTGAGGATTCGGTGCGCCCGTTTCTCGCGCGCAAGGATCGCGGCGCCCTGCTGCTGTGCCGGACGAGCAATTCCGGTGCGAAGGATTTTCAAGACTTACTCTTCGACGGGTTGCCCCTGTATCGCCATGTGGCACGGCACGCCGCGGACCACTGGAACCAGCACGGCAATCTCATGCTGGTCGTGGGTGCGACGGTGCCGCGGGAAATGGCGCAGTTGCGGGCGGCGCATCCTGAAGTGCCCTTCTTGGTGCCGGGCATCGGCGCGCAGGGCGGGGACCTTCAAGCAACTCTCGCCGCAGGGCTGGACGCGCACGGCGCGGGACTGCTCATCAGCGCTTCGCGCAGCATCATTTACGCCGGCGGCGGCGCGACCTTAGGCATTCGCGCTGCGGCCGAAGAGCTGCACTCAACCATCAATTTCGAGCGCGCCAAAGTGCAAGTGAGCAAAACGCGGGCGGGTTAGAGCGAGACCGGGTTAAAACGCGCTCTTGACCACGCCCCCATCGACGCGCAGCGCGGCGCCGTTGGTCGCAGCGGATAAGGGACTGGCCACAAATGTCACCATCGCCGCCACTTCCTCAGGGGTCGCGAAACGCTTTATGAGCGAGGTCGGCCGCGCGGTCTTGAAGAACTCATCCTCCACCGTTTGCGCACTCTTGCCGGATTTTGCGGCCCAGTCCGCCACGAAATCGCCCACGCCGCGAGAGCGCGTCGGCCCCGGCAGTACGCTGTTGACGGTAATGCCGGTGCCGGCGGTGGCTTCGGCCAACCCGCGCGCCACGGCGATCTGCGCGGCCTTGGTCATGCCGTAGTGAATCATTTCGGCGGGAATCTGCATGCCGCTTTCGCTCGAGATAAAAATGATGCGGCCCCAATTGCGCTTACGCATGAACGGCAGATAAAGGCGCGCCAGCCGCGCGCCGCTCAACACGTTGACATCGAAGAATCGCTTCCACTCATCATCGCTGATCTCTTCGAAGGACTTGACCTCAAAGATCCCGAGATTATTCACGAGAATGTCGACCTGCGGATGCTGCTGCACCAGCTTCTCAGCCACCGACGCCGAACTCAAATCACCGGCAAATCCCATCACATCCCCGCCGGCGGCGCTCTTCATGGCCGCCACCGCAGCGTCGACGGCCGCGGATGTCCTGCCGTTGACGATCACCCTCGCCCCTTCGCGCGCCAACGATGTCGCGATGGCATGGCCGATGCCTGCGGTTGAACCGCTGATCAGCGCGATCTTGCCCTTCAGCTGCAAATCCATGTGATTAGAGCCCCGTATCCACCGGCACTGCATTGAGTTTGTACACCACGCCCTCCTTCATGACAAAGCTCACCCGCTTCATGAGGCTGATGTCATCAATGGGATTGCCGGGAACCGCCACCACATCCGCGAGTTTGCCGGCCGCCACGCTGCCCAGATCCTTGTCGTGCCGCAGCAAAGTTGCCGCGTTCACGGTCGCAGCTTGGATGACGAACATGGGCGGCATGCCCGCGCCCACCATCAATTCGAATTCATGCGCGTTCTCGCCATGCGGATACACCGCCGCGTCCGTACCGAAAGCAATTTTGACATGCGCCTTATACGCGCGCCCGGCGGTTGCCTGGATCAGGGGACCGATCTCGCTGGCCTTGCGCGCGACGGTTGCCGGGTAGTAGCCGGGGATCTTGGCCTGCCGCGCGACAAAGTCGCCGGCAATGATGGTGGGCACGAAGTAGGTGCCGTGCTCTACCATCAGCTTCATATCCTCGGCATCCATGTAAGTGCCGTGCTCGATGGAATCGACGCCGCCCAACACCGCGCGCTTGATCGCTTCCGCGCCGTGCGCGTGCGCCGCGACGGCAAAGCCATAGTCGTGGGCCGTCGTGACAACCGCGCGGATCTCTTCCAAGGTCATTTGCGAATTGTCGCCGCTCGCGCCCTCATCGAGCACGCCGCCCGAGGGCATGATCTTGATGACATCGTCGCCGAGCTTGTAGTGCTCGCGCACCGCCTTCACCGCATCTTCCGGACCGTTGATGATACCGTCCACGGCACCAAAATCCTTCATCAGGTCCTGGCGCAATCCATTGCTGGGGTCGCCGTGGCCGCCGGTCGAACCGATCGCTTTACCGGCCGTGAATATTCGCGGGCCGGGAACGACGCCCGCATTGATGGCGTTGCGCAGCGCCACCGATTCATTGGCGCTATCGCCCAAATTACGTATCGTCGTGAAGCCCGCCAGCAAAGTGCGGCGTGCATACACAGTGGAACGGATGACATAGTCTGAGACGTTCCAGTGGTAGCGGTCCGAGTACTCGGTGCGGCTGGTCTGCCCGGTGATATGGGTGTGACTATCGATCAAACCGGGCATGCAGGTCTGCGTCTTCAAGTCGATCGCGGTCGCGCCTGGCGGAGCCTGCAGACCGCTGCGCACTTCCTTCACACGACCGCCCTCGATCACGATCGTGCTTTCACCCAGTACTTTGCCCGCGACCGTGTCGATGAGATGGCCGCAGAGCAGCGCGGTCACACTTGGCACCGTCGGCACTGTCGGCGCGTCGGCAGCAACGCTCGAGCCCGCCGCTAACAGCACAGCGAATCCGGCAGCGAGTGTGCGGGCCACAGATCGACTCGTCAAAGAGGGGTAACGCATTTTTTGTTGGTCATCCGATTGAAGGGTTGGTGTTGAAGCGGATCAGCATTGCAGCATAGGCGCGTCATTCGTTCAACAATCGCGGGACGTACTGGAGTCACGCGATCATCGCTGCAATGGTTTCCCCTAACGCCAGCGAGGCTGTGAGTCCGGGAGAGTCCATGCACGACCTCCCGGCCGCCGCGCGCCAGTGCCCGCGCCACGGCGAGGCCGATCACACCGGCGCCGATCACGATGCAATCGACATCGTTCAATGACGCTGCCTACGTGGGCTTGATCGCCGCCGCAGCGGCAATGAATTCATCCACATCCGCACTCGGCGTCGCATAGGAGGTCACCAAACGAATCGTGACGCCGGACTCGGCGGCATGCAGCGGCCAGCGATAAAACTTGAACCCCTGCATCTCCAAGGCACTCACCGTCTGCTCGGGCAGCACGACGAATAGTTCGTTCGCATTCACCGGATGCAGCAGCCGTGCCGCGGAAACGCTCTTCAGGCCCGACGCCATTTTTGTCGCCATGGCATTGGCATGGCGTGCATTGTCCAGCCATAGGTCATTCCTTAAATAGGCGTTCAGCTGCGCGCTCAAAAATCGCAGCTTTGACATCAGATGGCCCGCGCGCTTGCGCCGCCGCTCGAAATCTCGCGCCACGGCCGGATCGAAGAACACGACCGCTTCGGCACCGAGCGCGCCGTTCTTGGTGGCGCCCAGCGACAGCACATCAATACCGCACTTCCAGGTCGCCTCGGCCGGCGTGCAGCCCAAATGCACCAATGCATTCGCGAATCGCGCCCCGTCCATGTGCACGGGGAGATTGTATTGCTTGGCGACTGCGCTGATGGCGGATATTTCCGCGACGGAGTACGCCGTGCCCCACTCGGTGGCTTGGGTCAGGGTGACGGCGCCGGGCTTCACATGATGAATCCCCAAGTCCTCGGCATAGGCGATGGCTTTGGTCAGTTGTTCGGGACGAATCTTCCCGTCCGCTGACGGAAAGCCGATTAGCTGGGCTCCGCCGGTGAAGAAGCCGGGCGCGCCGGATTCGTCGGTGACGATATGCGCCGCTTCATGGCAATAAATGGCGCCGAAGGTCGGAACGATTTGCGACAACGCCAGCGCATTGGCGGCGGTGCCGCTGGTCACCGGGAATACCGTGACCTGCCTTTCGAACAACTCGCTCGCAACCGATTGCAGCTTTGTCGTCAAGTCATCGCCGCCGTAGGAGGTGACGAACCCCTCATTCGCCTTGTTAACCGCCGACATGATGGCGTCGCACGCGGGAGCGACATGGTCGCTACTGAAATTTCGACCCAAGAGTGCTCCTCGTGATGCCTCGAAATGACCTTAGGCCGTGGATTGTACCCGCGACCTGTGATCAGCGTCATCGATCCCACTTCGTCGCCGCGGCGACAGCGCTAGCGGTCTCGCGGCGTGCTGGTTCGCCAGCGCCGCATGAATTCATGCCGATCCGTCTCGGTTTCCAATTCCGCCGCGACTGTGCTGACGAGTTGCTCGGCAGTGGCTGCTCGCAAGGCAGCGCTTTTGACCAAGAGCTTGGCGATCGGGCCGATGTATCCGGCCAGCAGCCGCTCGATGCGCAGAACTTCAGCCGGATCCAATGGCGCCGCCGCTGGCGCAGAGGCAAGGACCGGCGCCGGCTGCGTTGTCGCCGCGTCCGGAGCCTCCTGGCCGCGCTGCACCTTCAGATAGGCACACAATCGCGCATAGTGCGGCTCCCGCGGCGGCGGAAAGGCATCCATCCAGTGCTGAGCGCTCAAGAAATATTCGAGGCTCTTGGACGGGAGCACATTTTCGATGCGAAACGGCAGGATGCTGACCTGCTTGTGCACCGCCCTTTCCACCTCACGCCGCACCTGGGGAGACTCATTGCTGCTGGCGGAGAACACCAAGATCATGGTGCGCGATTTGGAAATGGCGTCGATGATTTCTGCCGCCCAATCCGCCGAGGGCGCGATGTCCCGCGGCGCAATCCAGCAGTTAATCCCTTCCTCTTCGACGCGACCCACCAGCTCCATGGCGCAACCATAATCCGGCTGGGAGTAGCTGACAAAAACGTCGCGCACCATGGTTTATGCCCCGAGTAGGCGCAGCGCCTTCTCGAGGCTTTTGCGCATGCGATCAAAAGAGCGCGTTACCGACACGATTTCCGTAGCCCCGCGCTGCGGGAAGTTCTCCGCCGATATGTCACCCAGGCTGACCCTGTCCGCCACCAGCGCGATCCTCCGGACCGGCCTCACCACCAGCTGATATAGAAGGACATTCACCACCAGAAACGCGGCGGCGAATACCGCGACCAAGAGAATCATGAAGGCGCGAAACTCCTTATTGGCGTTGGCGGCGGCACTGGCGAAGGGCACCGAGACGACCTGGGCTGCGACTATTTCATTGGGCTGCCAGCCAAAGCCGTTATCGCCGCCGTAACGGGCGATCAAACTGTGCGGCGCAGCCGAGGGCGTGCTGTGGCACACCAGACATTCGGGCTTGGCGCGGATGGGCCGGGCCAGGTAGAGGGATTTGCCCATCGGCGTGTCGCGTTCACCAATCATTTGTTGAGTGTTTGCATCGTTGCGAAATCGCTGAATGATATCGCCTTCCCAGTCGGCGGCTCGATCACGCGGATTGGTCGGGTTGAGCGTGGCCTCTTTATAAGAGTAGTCAGGATGGTGCTCATGAAAGCTGAGGAAATTTTGCGTCGCCGCGTAGGAAGGCACGCTCTGCGGCGGAAATTCTTCCTTCATCCCCGCGGAAATCAGCGGCAGGATCTCCTTGGCCGTGTAGGTGCGCACGGCGGCGGCGCTGTCCATCATCAACCCGGCCTCCGCGAGTACTTCACGCTGTGCGTTGCCTTCCAACATGGTCCAGCAAATGTATCCGGCCAGCAGCGCAGCAATCAAGAACACGGTGCCGAGCGCCGCATTGATTCGAAACAGTAGACTCATGGTGTGGATGGCACTTGCGATGCCGAGTTGTACTTTAGGGGGGTCCGTCCGCCCCGACAGTGTACACGGGGTTCCTAGCGCAGACGACCCTTCAGATCCTCGCGCGTCGATTTGATGTGCGAGTGCATCAGCGCTCGCGCTTCCTTAGACTTGCCCAAGCGCCACGCTTTGAGCAGCGCCGCGTGTTCGCGCGTCGCACGCTTGGCGCGCCCTTCGGGGCGCAGATGAGCCTGCACATATCGTTGGGCGAGCGTATGCAGGCGGCTCAAGATCTCAGCAGCCACCGGTTGCAAACGCGGCACAATGAGCAGTAGGTGAAAAGCGCGGTTGAGCCGGCCTGAGGAGGCGAACTCGCCGGCCGCGGTTGCCTCATTTAATTGCTCGAGCGCGCTGATGGCCGCCTGATGATCCGCGGCGCCCGCGAGTTTCGCGCCCAGTGCGACCGCCGTGGGCTCGATCTGCAAACGCAGCCTGAAGACTTCGTCGAGCTCCGCGCCGGCCAACGGCCGCACCTGAAAGCCTCGATTGGGAAAGATATCGACCAAGCCTTCGGATTGGAGCTGCACCAACGCCTCGCGCACCGGGATCTTGCTGGTGCCGAATTCAGCCGCCAGACTATCCTGGCGAAGCGCGGAACCCGGGGCGTAGATACCCGACAAAATGCGGTCCCGAAAGCGCACGATGAGCTGACTGGTCATCGATTGAACCAGCGGTTCGGTCATGCGCGAATTCCCCAACAGAAGGGATCTTCGGGATCCAGCCGCAGCAGGTTCTCGCCGGTCACGTGCGCCGTGCCGGTGATGATCGGAATCACCTTTCCTTGGCTGCGATCGTGCCATCGGTAGCGGGCCTCAAAGGTGCTGCCGATCAAACTCTCCTGAACCCAGGCATCACCCTCGAGAAGCTTGCCGTCGGCGGCAAGACAGGCGAGCTTGGCGCTGGTTCCCGTGCCGCACGGAGAACGGTCATAGGCCTTGCCCGGGCACAGCACGAAATTCCGGCTGTGCGCGCCCGGCCGATCCGAGGGTCCGAACAATTCGACGTGATCCACCAGCGGGTGCCCTTGAGCATTGATCGCCGCGCGGACCCTCTGGCAAAAATCGGTCAGCGATTGCACGTGCTGCAGATCGATCATTTGATCATGCTCCGACACCAAGAAGAACCAATTGCCTCCCCAGGCAACATCGCCGCTCACCGGGCCAATGCCGGGAACCTGTACCGTGACATGGCGATGCGAGCGATAACTCACCACGTTGGCCACACTGATGCGGCCATCGGTGCGCAATTCCACCTCGACCGCACCGACCGGGGTGTCGATTTTGATAGCGCCCGGGGTGAGCCGGCCCGCGAACTTGAGCGAGGCAATCAAGCCGATGGTCCCGTGTCCGCACATCCCCAAGTAGCCGACGTTGTTGAAGTAAATGACGCCCAAGTCGCAGTCGGCGCGATGCGGTTTGACCAGCAGCGCGCCCACCAAAGGGTCCGAGCCGCGCGGTTCATTCACGATGGCACAGCGATAGTTGTCGAAGCGTTCTTTAAATCGCTGCACACGATCCGCGATCGGGCCGTCGCCCAGGTCAGGGCCGCCTTCGAGAACAAGCCGAGTTGGCTCGCCACCCGTGTGCGAATCAATGACGCGAATGAAGGACGTTTTCACGGACGCGTATCGCGCGCGCGCTCGATCATCGCAATCACCTTTGCACGCCGCTCGCCCGACAGCGGCAGCCGCGGCGGGCGCACGCGTTCGGATCCGCGGCCCATGATCTGCTCGGCAAGCTTGATGGATTGCACCAGATCGTGCCCGGCATCGAGGTGCAATAGCGGCATGAACCAGCGATACAGCGCGCGTGCCCGGTCCAGATCACCCTTGCGCAGCGCCTCATAGAGCCACAGCGACTCCGCCGGGAATGCGTTCGTCAACCCGGACACCCAGCCCTTGGCGCCCAGCACCAATCCTTCGAAGGCGACATCGTCGAGCCCGGCGAAGAGCACGAAGCGCTCGCCAAATTCATTGATCAAGTCCGTGAAACGCCGTGAGTCGGCAGCAGACTCCTTGATCGCGACAATGTTGGCGACATCCGCCAGACGTTTCAGCGTCGACATATCGATATTCACGCGGTAAGAAGGCGGATTGTTGTACAGCATGATGGGCAGCCCCGTCGCTGCCGCCACGGTTCGGAAGTGATACTCGAGCTCGGCCGGCGTGGGCACGTACACCATGGCCGGCAGCACCATCAGGCCCGTCGCGCCTAACGATTCCGCGTCGCGGGCGAAGTTCGCCGCCGTGGCCGTCGTGAATTCCGAGACGCCGACAATCACGGGAGCCTTGCCCGCGCTCACCTCGACCGCGCCCTTGAGCACGGCGCGCTTCTCCTCCGCAGAGAGGGAATTGCCCTCGCCCACGGTGCCCATCAATACCAGACCGTGAACGCCGTCCTGCAGCAAGGCTTGCTGTACTCGCTGCGTCGCCGGCAGGTCGACTTGCAGGCCTTGATCGAATTGCGTCGTGGCGGCGGGAAAGACACCCGACCAAGAGCATGACAAGGGTTTCGACATGGATCACGCCCAATAGCGGTTGCTTGCAGGATCGTAGATCGTATACGGTGTTGGCATGAACGAGCAAGATACCATCGCCGTGATCGGCGCCGGGGTGATCGGCACGGCAGCCGCCTTCGCCTTGGCGCGTGAAGGACGCAAAGTACTGCTGCTCGATCGCGCCGAGCCCGGAGTCGCGGGAGCGAGCTTCGGCAATGCAGGGCATATCGCCCAAGAAATGGTGCAGCCGCTGCCCTCTCCCGGGCTGCTATTTGGCTTTTATCGCGAGCTATTTCGCTTTGGGGGGACACTCGACCTCTCCCCGCGTCAGGCGCTGCGCATGTCTCCTTGGATACGGAAATTTGCAGCGGCGGCATTCCGGCGCACTGAAAACACCCGGCATTTGGCCCCTCTCGTGCGTCCGGCCGTCGATGCTTGGGCGCGCTTGCTGGATGCGATCGGCCGGCCGGATCTGATGCATCGGCGTGGACACTATGAGGTGGCGTTGGGCCCCCGAAGCCCGGCCCGCATCCAAGCGCATGCGCGCGACATGGCGCGAGTCGGCGTTAAAACTCGCCCGCTCTCGGCCGCGCAACTGCTGCCCCTGCAAAGGGCGGCGAATGCCGCGATGGCTGCAGGCTTGTGGTTCGAGGATTCAGCCAGTGTGGTTGATCCGCTGGAAGCCGTGCGGGCATTCGCGGCGGCGTCACTGCAATGCAACTCGACCTTTCGGCGACTGGATGTGAAGGCGCTGCGACCGCGCGGCGACAAGATTGAGATCCTGAGCGATGAAGCCACGCTGGTGGTTGACAGCGCACTGGTGTGCGCTGGTGTACGCTCGGCGCCCTTGCTGGCGCCATTCGGTTTGCGTGCGCCGCTGCAGGCGGTGCGCGGCTACCACATCGAAATCCCGGGCGGCACTGTTCATTTCGACGGGCCCGTGGTTTACCTGGATGAGCGGGTGGTCGTCACGCCCATGAGCGGACGCGTACGCGCAACCAGCTACATGGAGTTTGCCGATGCCGATGCGCCTGCGGATGCGCGCAAGCCCGCACGCCTGCGCCGGCAACTACGCGCGCTCGGTTATGCCTGCGAACTCGAAGGCCCAAGCTGGCTGGGCTCGCGTCCTGTGCTGCCGGACTACCTGCCGGGGATTGGCCGCGCCTCAGGACCCTCGAAGCTGTTCTACGCCATTGGACATCAGCACATCGGGCTTACGCTTGCGCCCATCACGGCCGAATTGATCGCGGATATCGTCGCGATGCGCGCGCCGCGAATTCCGATTGCGGCTTATGATTTGCAGCGTTTCTAGTTATCAATCAAGAAGGGATCCTTTATGCGCCCAGTCTCCGCCGTGAGTCTAGCCGCCGCGGTTTGCGTGATGGCGTTGGCGAACTCGGCTTGCACCACGAGGCCCAGCGCCGATGCTCAGCTCCAGGCGATTTACGCCGATGAGTGGAAGTGGCGGGAGGAGCAATTCCCGGATAACGAAGATGCGCAGAAGCCGATTCAAGATCACCTGCCGAAGGTCGATCCTGCCAGTCAGGCGACGCGCCTGCGAATGTGGCAAGACGTGCTGCAAAAGCTCGACGGCGTGAAGCGCGAAGAACTCTCGGCCGCCGAACAGATCAATTTCGATGTTTACCGCCCGCAGATCCAAGCCCTGATCGCGGATCAGCAATTTCACGATTTTGAGATGCCTGCCAATTCGGACACCACTTTCTGGACGGATATCGGCTACACGGCGCGGCGGCAGTATCGCAGCACGCAGGACTACCGCAATTGGATCGGCCAAATGAAGGATATCCCACGCTACTTTCATGAGCAGAGGGAGGAGATGCGCGCCGGCCTGAAGCGCGGATTCACCCCGCCTCGGGTCACACTGGAAGGGCGCGACGCCTCGATCACCGCGGTCACCGAGGCGACCCCGGAGGCCAGCCTTTTCTATACGCCGTTCAAGGAGATGCCGGGCATATCGGATGCCGACAAGAAAGACCTTCGAGACCAGGCGATCAACACCATTCGAGATGCCGTGCAGCCGGCTTATCGAGCTGTTGACCTTCTTTCGCAGCGAATATTTTCCAGGCACGCGCACCACTCTGGCCGCCTACGACCTGCCGGACGGCCGCGCCTACTACCAGTCGAGGATTCGGCAATTCACCACGCTCGATCAGGACCCGGCGGCCATTCATGCGTTCGGCGAATCGGAAGTTGCCCGCCTCCACGCGCAAATGCTGGCCGCCATGAAGGAGACGGGATTTACGGGCGATTTTCCCGCGTTCCTGGCGTTCCTGCGCAAGGATCCGCAATTCCAGGCGAAAACGCCCGAGGAACTCCTGATGCGCGCGGCATGGATTGCCAAGCGGTTTGACGGCAAGGCGTCGCAGTATTTTGGGCAGCTGCCGCGAGCGCGCTTCGCCATCCGTCCGGTGCCCGATGACCTTGCGCCGTTCTACACGGCCGGGCGCGGTGGTCCCGGCGTT
>DASQPK010000047.1:0-24970 GCA_035643995.1 Steroidobacteraceae bacterium
CGCGCCGATACGCTGGCATCGCTGGATCGCTTCAAACAGCTGGCCACGAATCTGCATGCCACCGTGATCGTCCAGCACGATGCGCGCGACATCGATAAATTGCCGGTTTTCCCTGCTTCCGCGAAGTAACCACCGCCATGCTAACCTTTCAAGATATGCGCAAAACCACACTTTTAGGCCTTTTGGCCATATGTTCCTTCAGTGCCGCCGCCAAGGCAGCGGAGCCGGTTGCTTCGAGGATTGCCGCCCAGAACGCCCTTTTTGAGGAGCAATTCCAATCGGATCTCAAGAGGCATCCGGAGCGTGCCACGGCGATCGGCGACTACCGATACAACGATCAGCTCGATGACTACTCGCCGGCCGGGTACCAGCTTCAGCACGCCCTTGACGAAGACTTTCTCGCCCATTTGGACGCCATCTCGACGGCGGGGTTTCCGGAACAGGACCATCTGTCCCATGAGGTCATGCAGCGGGCGCTGAAGCAGCGAATCGCGAACTTCAAGTTCAAGGAATACGAGATGCCGGTGAATCATATGGAGGGTCCGCAGACGCGTCTGGCGGACATGCCGCTCTCAGTGCCGCTGGATTCGGTCAAGCACTACGAGGATTACATCGCGCGTCTGCACCAGATCCCGCGAGTTTTTTTGCAAACCGAGGATGTGCTGCGTGCGGGAATGAAGGACAACCTGATGCCGGTGCGATTTCTCATTGAGAAAGTGCCGGCGCAGTGCGAGGGAGTCATCGCCGCGAACCCGTTTTTGCTGCCGACCAAGAAGTTTCCCGCCGGCATCTCCTCGGAAGATCAACAGCGTTTGACCCAGTTGATTACCGCCGCCGTCAACAGTGAGGTCATTCCCGCGTACAAAGGCTTTGCGGCCTTCGTTGCGACGGAGTACGCACCTCAAGGGCGCTCTACCTTGAGCGTCACTTCGCTGCCGGGCGGCAAGGAACGCTATTTGAACGACATTCGCAGCCGCACCACGATCAGCACCTTGAGCCCCGAAAAGATCCATGCGATCGGATTGCACGAGATCGAACGCATCCAAGGCGAGATGCTGGTTATCGCCAGGTCACAGGGCTTCGCGGATGTGGCATCGTTCCGCGATTCATTGAAAACCAATTCCAAGTACATTCCGACTTCGTCGGAGCAGATTCTTGATGATTTCCGCAAATACATCGCGCAAATGCAGCCGAAGCTAACCGCTTTGTTCGGCTACATTCCCGGCTCGCCGGTCACCGTCGAGGCGATTCCGCCTTTCCAGGCAGCGGCGGCCACGCATTACCAAACCGGTACTCCCGATGGCAAACGCCCGGGACGCGTGAGCGTCGCCACCTCCAACTTCGAGCATCGCTGGCTCGTCGATGATGAAGCCACCGCTTACCATGAGGGCATTCCTGGGCATCACATGCAATTGTCGGTGGCACAGCAGATGACGGGTTTGCCGAAGTTTCGCCAGCATTCCGGCAACTCCGGCTACACGGAGGGATGGGCGTTGTATTCCGAGCAGCTCGGCAAGGAAGTCGGCTTCTACCAAGATCCGGTCAGCGACTACGGCAGGCTCAGCAGCGAGCTATTCCGCGCGGTGCGGCTGGTGGTGGACACGGGTCTTCACGCGCAAGGCTGGAGCCGCGATCAGGTGGTCGAATTCTTCCGCAAATATCAGCCGGTCGATGAACCCACCATCCAATCGGAAACGGATCGCTACATTGCCTGGCCCGCTCAGGCACTGTCGTACAAGCTCGGCCAGCTCAAGTTTCGCGAGCTGCGCAGCCGCGCGCAGCAGCAATTGGGTTCGAAGTTCGACATCCGCGGTTTTCACGATGAGATGCTGAACGGCGGCGTGCTGCCGCTCGATCTGCTGGACTCGCGCACCAACAGCTGGATTCAAGCGCAGAAAGCCGCGGTCAAGAGCGCGGTCAAAACCGCTCAAGCGCGTTCAGCTTCGCTCTAGCTCGACGCCCGCTCAAGCGAAGCCGATCTGGCGCCAGGCCTCGAACACCACCAACGCCACGGCGTTGGACAGATTGATGCTGCGGCTGTGCGCGCGCATCGGAATGAACAAGCAATGATCCGGCTCCGCCTGCCGCAACGCTGAGGCCGGCAGGCCGCGCGTTTCCGGTCCGAACAGAAACGCGTCGCCCGCTTGGTAGCGCACATCGCTGTAACAACACTTGCCGCCGGTCTCCACCGCGAACAGCCGGGAGCCGCCAAGGTGACTCAAACACACTTCCAAATTCGCATGCACCTTCACGTCGGCCAGGTCGTGGTAGTCGAGTCCGGAGCGCTGCAGGCTTTTATCGTCGAGCCGAAACCCCAAGGGCTTCACCAAGTGAAGCGTCGCGCCGGTGTTCGCGCACAAGCGAATGGTGTTGCCGGTATTCGGTGGAATTTCGGGCTCGAACAGCACGACGTGAAACATCGCGCCTATTTCTCGAGCGCGGGTCGATGCCTGTCGAAGACGACGAGCTGCGTCGGATAGGCAAACTCCACGCCTAAGCGCCGCAGTTCATCGATGATCCGAAAATTCACGGCTTGCTGCAGGTCCAGCATGGAGTTGACGGCGGGCTGCTGCACGAAGTACGACAGCTCGAATTGAAAACAGCTCTCGCCCAGCGTTTTCAAGTGACAGCGCTCGAAGCGCGCCTGCGCGTGTTCGCGAACGATGTTCTCCAGGAGTTTGGGCATTTCCTTGAGCTTGTCGGCCGGGGTGTCGTAGGTCAGACGAATCGTTGCCAATATGCGCAGCTCCGACAGGCGCCCGAAATTGCGCACGCGGCTCTTCAAGATGTCGGCATTCGACAAGATGATTTGTTCGCCGCCCTCGCTGCGTAAGCGGGTGGTCTTGATGCCGATGTGCTCGACCTTCCCGATGTAGGTATCAATGACCAGGTTGTCGCCGATCACAAAGGGCTTGTCGAGGGCGATCGACAACGACGCGAACAAGTCGCCCAAGACATTTTGCAGCGCGAGCGCCACGGCGACGCCGCCTACGCCTAACCCCGCAAGCAAGGCGGTGATATTGACGCCCATATTGCTGAGCATCACGAGGATCAGCAATGACCAGATCAGCATGCGCGAGACAAAACTGACGATATCGAGGGAGCCGGCGAAAACGCGGTCGGCGCCGCGCTCCAATTCCTTCATTTCCAAATAGAAACGAACCGTTCGGCCGGCCCAAAGGCCGACTTGAACCAATATCAGGATCATCACCGTGTTGGACGCGACATGCTGAATCCTGTCGGGCAGTGTCAGGCTTTCTCGCGCAACATCGAGGGCAACGGCAAAGAACAGAATCTGCGTGGTGTTGCTGATCAGATAGACGATGAGCCGGATCAGCCTGGGATTCTTGGCCCTGGAATATTTCTTGTATCGCGAGGCGATGAGGTCCCGCAGGATCCAGAGGCTCGCCCAGACGACGGCGCCGATGACGCCGGCAATCAGCCACTCCGCAACAGGGATGCCGAGCAGCAACGCCTGCACGGCGCCAAGTTTTTTCGACAGAAATTCGCCCATGCGCGAATTATAAGCCGCGGCGCGGCGAATCTCGTCCTAGCCGGCGTCTTCCATGCCGAGTTCCTTCATCTTGCGCGTCAGCGTGTTGCGGCCCCAGCCCAACAGTTTGGCCGCGTCTTGCTTCAGGCCATCGGCCTTGCGCAGCGCCACGCGGATGAGAATCCGTTCCACTTCCGGCACCGCCGTATCCAGCAGGCGCTTGGTGCCGGAATCCAATTCTTGCTCGGCCCAGTGCGAAAGCTTCGCCATCCAATCGTGATTCGCGGTCTGGCCGGCCACCACGCCGCCGAGATCGGGAGGGATGTCCTCAGCGCGGACTTCGCGTCCCGGCGCGGTGACCGTGAGCCGGCGGCAGGCATTCACCAGCTGGCGCACATTGCCGGGCCAATCGAAAGTCACGAGCGTGGTCTCCGCGGGCGTCGTCAGAAGCTTGGGCTCGACGCCGAGCTCATGCCCGGCAACCGCCAAATAGTGCTTCAATAACTCCGGGATATCCTCGCGTCGCTCGCGCAGCGGCGGAATCTCGATTCGAATCACATTGAGCCGGTGCAGGAGGTCCTCGCGAAAGTGTCCGGACTTCACGCGCGTCTCGAGGTCTTGGTGTGTCGCGGCGATGACGCGTACGTCGACCTTCACCGGCGTCTGCCCGCCGACGCGATAGAACTCGCCTTCCGCCAGGACGCGCAGCAGCCGTGTCTGCAGCGCCGGCGACATGTCGCCGATTTCATCGAGAAACAGCGTGCCCCCGTCCGCCTGCTCGAAACGGCCCCTGCGCAACGCATCGGCGCCGGTGAAGGCGCCCTTCTCGTGGCCAAACAGCTCGGATTCCAACAGATCCGCGGTGAAGGCGGCCGTGTTGAGCGCGACAAAGGCCTTGGGTTGGCGCGGACTATGCCGATGCAGCGCGCGCGCCACGAGTTCCTTGCCGGTGCCCGACTCGCCGGTGATCAGCACCGTCATGCTGGAGCGGGACAGCCGGCCGATCGCGCGAAACACCTGCTGCATCGCTGCCGCCTGGCCCAGGAGTTCCGGGATGCTGCGCCTCGTGGCCTCGGCATCGGTCGACAGCGTCGCCTGCTGTGCAGCGCGGCGCACGAGGTCCACGGCCTTGTCGATATCGAAGGGTTTCGGCAGATACTCGAACGCACCGCCCTGGTACGCCGCGACCGCCGCATCCAAATCCGAGTGAGCCGTCATGACGATCACCGGCAATCCCGGCCGCGATACTTGAATTTCCTTGAGCAGATCCAAACCGCTGCGGCCGGGCATGCGTATATCCGTCATCAGCACATCCGGCGCATCGCCGCGCAACGCCGTTAAAACGTTGTCGGCCTGATCGAAGCACTTGGCTTGCATGCCGCTGCCTTTCAGCGCTTTTTCGAGCACCCAGCGGATGGAGGCGTCGTCATCGACCAGCCAGACTTGCAGGGGCTTGACGTTCAAGCGGAATCCATCGGCAAGGAAATGACGAATATGGTTCTCCCCGGAGCACTGTCGAATTCGATCAAGCCGCCATGGCGGCTGACCAGATCCTGCGCTATTCCCAACCCTAGGCCGGTGCCGTCGGCGCGTCCCGACACGAGCGGATAAAAGATGGTTTCGCGAATCTCGTTGAGCACGCCGGGACCGTTGTCTTCGAACTGGATCGAGGCAACCAGCCGGTGGCGGTGCGCGCCGACGCTGACATTGCTTGCCGCGCGAGTCCGCAAGACGAGCCGCGGCGATGCAACCGCAGCTCCTGCGAGCGCCTGGATGGCGTTGCGGCCCAGATTGAGCATCGCTTGAATGATGTGATTGGGGTCCACCGTGAGAGGCGGAAGACTGGGGTCGTAGTCGCGATCGATGGTGACGTCTTGAGGCGCTTCACTGCGCAGCAGGTGGTATACCCGCTCCAGCAGCTCATGCAAATTGACCAGCTGTTTCAACGGCGGGCGCCCCGGACCCAGCATGGAGTCGAGCAGATTGGTGAGTCGATCCGCCTCGCTGATGATCACGCGCGTGTACTCGCGTAAACTGGGATCCAACAGTTCTCGCTCGAGCAGCTGCGCGGCGCCGCGCAAGCCGCCGAGAGGGTTTTTGATTTCGTGCGCGAGCTGGCGGACCATCAAGCGGCTCCCGCCCAACTGTGCCAGCAACGCGCTCTCTCGCGTGAGGCGCCGGTGCTGAGTGATATCTTCGATCTCAAGAAGCAGGCGCAGGGAGTGCTGTCCGAGGAGGATCTGCGTCACGGCGCAGTCGAGTATCCGGTCCACCCCTCCCGGCGCCGGCCACGCCAGCTCGCGCTGTACGACGCCTTCGCCGCCGGTGCGTGCGCGGTCGAACATCGGCAGCAGGCTCTCGGCGCCGCGCGTCAATTCCGCGATGGACCGCCCCAATGCTTGATTCTGTCCCAGCCCGAGCAAGGTTTGCGCCGCGGCGTTCAGGTACGTGACGTGCAAGTCTTGGTCCAGCAGAAAAACGCTGGTGACCATCGCATCGAGCAATTCGGTGCCGTCGATGCGCAGGTTCTCCATTTGGAGCTCAGCGGACACTTGAGCATCCGCAGGGTGATATGCCGCGAGTTACTTGTGCTGCGGTGCCAGCGCGGAGGGCTGTCGCACGTAGAAAGTGACGCTGTTGCTGCTCTGTGACTCGCTGGTTTCTTGATCGGTGATGGTCGCGGCAAGCGTGTACGCGCCGCGATCCAAATGCGGCAGAGGGAACGAGGTGGCGTCCGGCGGGAACCCCAGCTGCTTGCCGTTCAAGTACCAGGCGATGCTCTGACCGGGCTTGAGGCCGGGCGCGAGATTCAAATGCACGGCGATGACATCGTCGCCGAAAAAGGTCTGATCGTTCACCGGTGAGGCGATGGAAAATTCGCTGAAGCCGTGGCTGCTCGCCGCGGCGCCCGCCGTAGCTTGCCGCGACCCGGCCGCGTAACTCGGCGCGGATCCCGCCGCTGCCGCTGAAGGTGATGAGGTATAGATCTTTTCGGCGCCGGGCGACGGCTGATCGGAGAAGTGGACCACGCCATCGGCGTCGACCCATTTGTAAACCACCGCCGCTTGCACCGCGAAAGCCGCCAATAGGCTCAAACCCAACCATGCCGTCCGAGGGTGCATAATTCCAAAGCATAGACCTATCGCCTCCCGACCACAAAACGAGGTGACGGCGGCGTGACCGCCGTCACCTTAAGGCCTGAGCACCCCAAAAGCCTACAAGCTGTAATACATCTCGATTTCGATCGGATGCGTGGTCATCCTCAAGCGTGTCACTTCCTTCATCTTCAATTCGATGTAGGCGTCGATGAGATCATCGGTAAACACGCCGCCGGCCTTCAGGAACCCACGATCCTTGTCCAAGTAATCGAGCGCCATATCGAGCGAGTGGCAGACCGTTGGAATTTTTTTATCCTCTTCCGGCTCCAAGTCATACAAATCCTTGTCGGCCGGGTCGCCGGGATGAATTTTGTTCTGAATGCCGTCGAGACCCGCGAGCAGCATGGAGGCAAACATGAAATACGGGTTGCCCGTTGCGTCGGGAAATCGCACTTCGATGCGCCGGCCCTTGGGATTTGAAATCCAAGGAATGCGGATGGAGGCGGAACGATTTCGCGCCGAGTACGCGAGCTTCACCGGGGCTTCGAAGCCGGGCACCAAGCGCTTGTAGCTGTTGGTGCTGGCATTGGTGAACGCGTTGATCGCACGGGCATGCTTGATGATGCCGCCGATGTAGTAGAGCGCGATGTCCGACAGGCCGCCGTACTTGTCTCCCGCAAACAGCGCCTTGCCGTCTTTCTGCAGCGATTGATGCACATGCATGCCGCTGCCGTTGTCCCCGACGATGGGTTTCGGCATGAAAGTCAGGGTTTTTCCATAACCATGCGCGACGTTCTGCAGTGCGTATTTCAGGATTTGCACTTCGTCGGCTTTCTTGGTCAAGGTGTTCGCCGCGACATTGATCTCGCCCTGGCCGGCGGTGGCCACTTCGTGGTGATGGACTTCGAATTTCAATCCCATCTCCTCGCAGGCCATCGACATCGCGGTGCGAATGTCTTGCTGCGAATCAACCGGGGGGACCGGGAAGTAGCCGCCCTTCACGCCGGGACGATGGCCCTTGTTGCCATCCTCGTAAGTCTTGCCGGAATTCCAAGCGCCTTCGTATCCGTCGACCTCGTACGAGCAGCCGTTCATGCTGGAGCTGAACGTGACGGTGTCGAAGATGAAGAATTCATTCTCCGGTCCGAACAGCGCCGAGTCGGCGATTCCGGAAGCTTTCAGATGCGCTTCCGCCCGCTTCGCCAAGGAGCGCGGATCGCGGCCGTACCCTTGCATGGTCATCGGTTCGATGATGTCGCAGCGCAGGTTGAGCGTCGTTTCCTCGTAGAAAGGATCGATCACGGCCGTGGACGGATCCGGCATCAAAATCATGTCCGACTCGTTGATACCCTTCCAACCGGCGATGGATGAACCGTCGAACATCTTGCCGTCCTTGAAAAACCCCTCGTCGACCAGCCGGGTCGGGACGGTAACGTGCTGCTCCTTGCCAATTGTGTCAGTAAAACGGAGATCGACGAATTTCGCGTCTTTTTCTTTGATCAGAGTTAGAACATCGGCGGGAGTCATTTTCATCCTCGCAAGCTTTAGGTAGGTGGCCCGGCCAGCCGGGGCTGAAAGAGCAATGCAGCTAATGTGCCACTAGCGTGCATAGACGGATCAAGCACTTAGCAGACCCTTAAGCGCCTCATGCATCATAATGGAACAATTGGCAGAAATCAGCGCCCTGATCTGGTGCGCGGCGTTGTTTCGGGTCAGATTTATTTGAGATTTGCCGTGCGATTGGAAAATTGTGGGCCAATTGAGTGCACGCGGCTCACTCGGAAAACTAAAGGCAGATTGCTCCGGCCCGTCGCTATACTCGCGGACTTTGCCCTCCTAAAAACATCACCATGCCTCACGTTCCTCCGCCGCCGCGCACGTTTCAAGACCTGATTTTTGGGCTGCAGAAGTACTGGGCCGACCAGGGATGCATTGTTTTGCAGCCGTACGATATGGAAATGGGCGCGGGGACATTCCATTCGGCAACATTCTTGCGGGCCGTGGGTCCTGAACCGTGGAGCGCCGCCTACGTGCAGCCATCGAGGCGGCCCACCGACGGGCGCTATGGCAATAACCCATTCCGGCTGCAGCATTACTATCAATTTCAGGTGTGCATCAAGCCTTCGCCCGACAACTTTCAGGAGTTGTATCTCGATTCACTGCGTTACTTAGGGTTTGATCCGCTGACACACGACATCCGTTTCGTCGAAGACAATTGGGAATCGCCGACCCTGGGGGCCTGGGGCTTAGGGTGGGAAGTTTGGCTCAACGGTATGGAAGTCTCGCAGTTCACCTACTTCCAGCAAGTCGGCGGCCTGGATTGCCGTCCGGTGATGGGCGAGATCACGTATGGACTGGAACGCTTGAGTATGTACATCCAGGGCAAGGAAAGCATATTCGACATCGTTTGGACTGACGGTCCGTTCGGCACGGTCACGTACGGAGATGTGTTTCACCAGAACGAAGTCGAGCAATCGATCTATAACTTTGAAAAGGCGGACGTACCGGTGCTGTTGGCGCAATTCGCCGCGAATGAAATCGCCTGTCAGCAGCTCCTGAAGGACAAATTGGTCCTGCCTGCCTATGAGCAAATGGTCAAAGCGTCGCATGCATTCAATTTGCTGGACGCTCGGCATGCCATCTCCGTCACCGAACGCCAACGTTTCATTCTTCGCGTGCGAACGTTGGCGCGCGGCGTGGCCGAAGGCTATCGCGAGAGCCGCGAAGCGCTTCAGTTTCCGCTGCTCAAAAACGCCGACGCTCGAGCCGACGCTGAACGAGTGGCCTGATGAGTTCGCGGGACTTGCTGTTCGAGCTGCGCACGGAGGAACTTCCGCCGCGCACGCTGCCGGCGTTGTCCCAGGCGCTGACCTTGGGTATTGCCAAAGGCATCGACGGCGCAGGGCTCGCGCACGGCAAGGTCCATGGCTTCGCCACGCCTCGGCGGCTGGCCGTGTGGGTCGAAAACTTGAGCGAAAATCAGCCCGATCGGCAAGTGGAACGGCGGGGTCCGCCGCTGGCGAATTCCTTCGACGCGCAGGGCGCGCCAACGCAGGCGGCGACGGCGTTCGCCAAGAGCTGCGGCGTCGCGGTGGGGGAACTGTCCAAGCTCACCACCGATAAAGGCGCCTGGCTGCAATTTCGCGGCATCGAGCGCGGCGCGGCCACCACGGCACTGCTGGGCGACATTCTCACCCACGCGATTGCGGCGCTTCCTATTCCGAAGCGCATGCGATGGGGCGCGCACAGCGCAGAGTTCGTCAGGCCCGTGCATTCGGTGGTGCTGCTCTATGGCGATGAGGTGGTGCCGGTGGAGGTGTTGGGACTGGTCGCGGGGCGCGTGACCTTGGGACACCGCTTCCACGCGCCTAAACCCATTACGCTCAAAGGCGCGAAAGGCTATGAGAGCAAGCTGCTTAAGGGCCGTGTCGTCGTGGATTTCGCCAAACGCCGCGAATCGATTCGTGCCGGCGTGAGCGCGGCGGCGGCGGCGGCGGGAGAGGGCTGCAGCGCACTGATCGAGGAGGCGCTGTTGGATGAGGTGACTGCGCTGGTGGAATGGCCGGTGCCGCTGGCAGGTTGTTTCGAGCAACGGTTTTTGAGCTTGCCGCGCGAAGTCGTCATTGCGACGGTGCAGGATCATCAGCGCTACTTCGCGGTGCAGGGACCAGAGGGAAAGTTGACCGGGTGGTTCGTCACGGTGAGCAACATCGAGAGCCGCGATCCTTCCAAGGTGCGCGAAGGCAATGAACGGGTGGTGCGGCCGCGCTTGAGCGACGCTGCATTCTTTTGGGATCAGGATAGGAAGATTCCGCTTCAGGAGCATGCCGCGAAACTCGCCGGCGTGACCTTTCAGGCAAAGCTGGGCAGCTACGCGGATAAAACCGCGCGCGTGACAACGCTGGCGGAGTTGATCGGTGGGCGCATCGCAGCGGGACCTTTGGTAGCCCAAGCCGCGGAGCTTTCGAAAGCGGACTTGATGACCGCCATGGTGGGCGAATTTCCGGAACTGCAGGGCACCATGGGCCGCTACTACGCCGAAGCGGAAGGACTGCCTCGCGAGGTATCCCTCGCGCTCGAGGAACATTATCGGCCGCGATATGCCGGCGATGCATTGCCTGCGACGAAAACCGGTCAAGCCGTCGCCTTGGCGGACAAGATCGATACGCTGGTTGGAATCTTCGCCATCGAGCAACGGCCCACCGGCGCCAAGGATCCGTTTGGTTTGCGGCGCGCTGCACTGGGCGTGTTGCGCATCTTGCTCGAGGCCGGATTGGATTTGGATCTCGTTGAACTATTGGAAGCCGCCGCCGCCTTGCAGCCGGTGCAACGCGCCGCCGTGGCCGGTGAGGTTTATGATTTCATCGCGGAACGCTTGCGCGGAATGCTGCTCGAGCAGGCGGGTACGACCCCTGAGATGCTCGACGCGGTGCTCAGCAATCGTCCGCGCTCGCCGCTCGATGCGGTGACGCGCCTGGCGGCTCTCAAAGAATTCTTGCTCTTGCCGGATGCCGGCGTGCTCGCGGCCATCAATAAGCGCATCGCCAACATTTTGAAGAAGACGCAGGTGCGAGCCGATATGATCGTCGACCCTGAAGGTCTCATCGAAGAGGCCGAACGGGGACTGCAACGCGCGTTGACGGATTTGCGCGGCCCCGTGCTGGAGGCGAGCAGTCAACGCCGCTACGCTGACAGCCTGCGGGCGTTGGTGGGCCTGCGGGCGCCGGTGAATGATTTTTTCGACCATGTCATGGTGATGGACGAGAACACCTCCAAGCGCGATAACCGTCTCGCCCTGCTGCGCGACGTGCAAATCCTGCTCGGCGGCGTCGCGGATTTGTCGCGATTGCCCGGCTGACGCGCGAAAGCATGCAGCTCATCAAGTCGCTTTTTTTCACCGCCTACATGATGGCGTCGGCACTGCTGTTCGGCGGATTCATGACCTTATGTTTTTGGGTGCCCTACAGCACGCAATTTGCAATCGCTCGCACCTGGGCGCGCGTCCTATTTTGGCTGCTGGACAAGGTCTGCGGATTGAAGTTTACCGTGGAGGGCCGCGAGCGAATTCCCGCCGGGAATCACATCGTGATGTGCAATCACACCTCCGCATGGGAAACCATTGCGCAATTTCTGATTTTCCCGCCGCAGGTTTGGGTGCTGAAGCGCGAGTTGCTGTGGATACCCTTGATCGGCTGGGGCTTGAAATTGCTGCGGCCCATCTCGATCAACCGCGGCGCAGGGCACCAGGCGGTCAATCAAGTCATCGAACAGGGCAAGGCGCGCCTGGCGGACGGCCTGTGGATCATTATTTTTCCCGAGGGCACCCGCGTGGTCGCGGGCGAGAGCCGCAAGTACGGCGTCAGCGGCGCGCTGCTGGCCACCGAGACCCACAAGCGCGTGGTGCCGATGTCGCATAACGCGGCCGATTTCTGGGTGAGGCGCGGCATCGTGAAAAAAGCCGGCACCATTCGGGTGGTCATCGGCGAATCCATCGATTCCACCGGGAAAGATCCTCGAGAACTCAACGACGAGGTCAGGCAATCCATCGAGGCGGGTCTTGCGCAGATTGCGCAGAGATTCGCCGCTTAAGGGAGCAAAGCCATGGCAGCTGCTCGAGCGCGCAAAAAGAGCATCGATGCATACATCAAAGCGTGTTCTCCCGCCGTACGGCCTACGTTGAGAAAATTGCGGGCGACGATTCGGCGGGCTGCCTCGCCCGATGCGCAGGAGATGATCAGCTACCGAATGCCTGCCTTCGCCCGGCACGGCATGCTGGTCTACTTCGCGGCCTTCAAGAATCACATCGGGTTATATCCTCCGGTGAGGGGCAATGCGCAGCTGGAAGCAGCGGTGGCGAAATACGCCGGCCCCAAGGGCAACCTGCAATTTCCGCTGGACCAAGCCATTCCGTACGCCTTGATCGCGAGAATCGTGAGGTTGCGGCTGAAGCAGAATCTGGACAAGGCGAAATCGAAGCGAAAGAAGCCGGCCGTTGCGCGCGCGTAACTTATCGAAGCTCGAGCGTTTGGCGGCAATCTGCCTGTCGCTCATATGGGTGGCCGGCGGATGCGTTGCGCTGGGCGCCGCGCTGACTCATTCTCGTTGGATCATGGCCCTTGTCTCGGTAGCAGCGATCGGCTACGGCATTGCCTGGGCCCGCGTCGCGCTCCGGTCGCGGCTGCTGACCTGGCCGGAGCTTTTCATGCCCCGCCGTCCCAGCAAATAGCCGCCGGTTTAAGTTTTCGGCAACGGCTTTGGTGCGCCCGGTACGCCATCGGGCCGCGCCACGGAGAGCATCTTCTTGTATGCGGGACGGCCTTCGACGTTGGTGCGCCACGCGATGATGTGCGGATAGGCGGACAGATCCGCCACATTGAAGGCTTCCGTGATATTGGTCGGAAACAGCATCATGATGTCGGCGGCTGAAAATGCGGATCCGCCGAAGTACGGATGCTTGCTCAAGAAGTCTTCCATGAAAATGAGCACGGCTTCCGTGTCGACCAGCTTGTAGCCCCCGGCCGGGGTCTTGGGCTTTCCTTGGATCATCGCCACCCGATAATCGCCTATGACGCGTGCGGCGAAAGAGCCCTCGGCGAAGTGCATCCATTGCAGATAGTACGGATAGTCCGGTGAGCTCGTGGCCGGCTCCAGGCGGCCGTGGCCCTCGCGAGCCAGAATCAATTCGATGATCGCGCCGGACTCGACCATCACTTGACCGCCGATGCGCACCGTCGGCGCGACGGGCATCAACGGGCTGACGTCATGGATGGTCTTCATCGAGCCTGCCAGATCGCCGCGCTTGTATTCCAGTTTGTAGGGGATGCCGAGTTCCTCGCTCAACCAGACAATGCGCTCCGAGCGACGGCCTTCCAAATGGTAGATGGTCAGATCGAGCGGCGGCGCAATGACTTTCGAATCGCCGCTCACCTTGGTGCCGACGGCCGAGGCCGAAGCCGCTACGAACATCATGAGCGCGGCGGCGCAATGCAGTTGCTTGATCATGTTTCCCCCCGACAGACGGTATTGGTTGTTCTCTTGGGCGAATAATAGTGCTTTCGGCGCAGCCCATGTAATGTTTCGGGATGTTCATCGGGCACCATCGCATCCGCCGTGCTGATTCCGTGGGCATGGTGGTTTGAGCACCATCGCGAACTGCGACAGTGATGTGATAGCGTATTCTCCCATGAAAAATATCGCTGCTGCCTTCTCCGGTGTGATCGCGCTGAGTCTCGCGGCCGGCGCCTTCGCCCACCCGCCGAAAACGCATCGCCTCGAAGCGACGCCGGCGACGGTGGCGTACGGCTACTACTGGTCGGATGCGCCGCCGGTGCTGCGCATCGACTCGGGCGACATCATCGATGTCGATACCCTGCTGACCAACACGCCGGCGGGCCTCGCGAAGGCCGGAGTACCCGACGACAAAATTCAGGCATCGCTCAAAGCCATCGTTGCCGAGGTGACCGGCGAGCGCAAGGGTCCGGGCGGTCATATCCTGACGGGGCCGGTTTACGTCGAAGGCGCGGAGCCCGGCGATGTGTTGGAAGTGAAAATTCTATCGATCGATCTGCCGCTTGATTACGGCTACAACGGCTGCAGCGGATATCTGCCGGAGAATTGCGAGAGCGGCGTACCGTCCAAGATCATCGCCCTCAACGTTAAAAAAATGACGGCTGAATTCCTGCCGGGCATCGTGATTCCGCTGAAACCCTTTTACGGCAGCATCGGCATTGCACCCGCGCCGGAAATGGGCCGCCTGAGCAGCAATCCGCCGGGGCGGCACGCGGGCAATTTGGACAATCGCGAATTGGTGGTGGGCAGTACCCTCTACATCCCCGTGTTTGCCCGCGGCGCACTGTTCGAAATCGGTGACGGACATGCGGCGCAGGGCGACGGCGAGGTGGATCAAACCGCCATCGAGACTTCATTGCGCGGCCGATTGCAGCTAACGGTGCGCAAGGACATAACGCTGAAATGGCCGCGCGCCGAAACCGCCACCGACTACATCAGCATGGCGACCGATCCTGATCTTGCCGTCGCCACCAAGTCGGCCATTCAAGAGATGGTGGATTTCTTGGTGTCGGAGAAGAAGCTCACGCGCCATCAGGCCTATCAGCTAGTGAGCATCGCGGGCAATGTCGCGATCACCCAGCTGGTGGATAAGCCCAATCTCGGCGTCCACGTCAAGCTGCCGAAAAGCATCTTCGCGGGCAAATAAGCCGTCAATGCCGCGAAGAACTTCCTCGCGGCGGGACGTCAACCGAACACCGCCACCATTTGCCGGCTGAGCACCGCGGGGGCGCCGCTGGGATCGAGCACGACGCTGGACTCGCAGGCATATCCTTCAACGGCCGAATCGACCTCGGCATCAATGCGCCACCACGCATCGGGGGCAAATCCGTAATCGTGCTTGAGAAATTGCAGTGTCCAGGTCAGCGAGCTCGACGGCACGGGCGTGCTCAGCATTTGCAGAATCACCGAGGGAATACCATCGACGAGCGCGATCACATGGGATTCGGTGAGCGCGGCCTTGTCTCGATGCCGCACGTAGATTTTCAATTTGTTCGAACTCGAACCGCTGAAGGGCCACGCGCCTTCAGCCCAGCGTAAATCGAAGTGCTGCGCAAACGCCGGAGCCCCGCCGGCGCCTGTGGTCCTTTCCGGCAAATCCTGCACCGCGGGCACGCCCGGCGGTGCGGCCGGCGATGCGGAAATTGCCGTGGATCGAGCGATGCCATAGGTGCCGGTCAGCGTCGCCGCGATTTTATCCGCGCTCCATAGGCGCGCGCTCGCGATCGTCACGGCCTTGCCCACCCGGAGCACCTCGGCCTCGATACGCACGGCTCCGGCCAGCATGGGGCCTGCAAAAACCGTTTCCAGTCCGCGCAGCTTGCGCTCGGCGGGCACCAAGCGGCGCATGGCTTCGTTGCCCAAGGCGGCAACCATGCCGCCGAAAGTTGCACGGCCCTGCGACCAATCCTCGCCGACGATGGCGCTCCAGCCTTTGTCCTGCGGCCGGATCGAAGCCAGCGTCTGAGAAAACAGCATGCACTCGATGTTACCGGATTGAGTGCATGGAATTTTGGATTAATCCGGCAGGGGTGCCGGGCCTATGTAATTGGCTGAGGGTCTCACGATCCGATTGTCCTTGCGCTGTTCCACGATGTGCGCCGACCAGCCGAAAATGCGCGCGATCGCGAATGTCGCGGTGAAGAATTCCTTGGGCAATCCCAACGCCAAGTACACGACGCCTTTGTAGAACTCCAGATTCGCGCGCAGCGAGCGTTTCTTGTGCGCGGTCTGCGCGACAAAGGCCTCATCGACCGCCTTCAACGTTTCAATCAAATGCTTCTCCTGCGGCGTGGACGCGATTTCTTCGGCCAGCACCTTGACGATTTTCGAGCGCGGATCGACGACGCGATATTCCCGATGGCCCATACCCATGACGAGCCTGCCCCTGGCGAGGGATTCGGCCACGAAGCCGGCAGCCCGGTCCGGACCGCCCACTTCTTCCGCCATCTCGAGCGCCCCCTGATCGGCGGCGCCGTGCAGGGGACCGTAGAGCGAACCCATGGCGGCCGCCAGCGCGGATGCGGGAGGCGCCAACGTCGATGTCACGACGCGCGCGGTGAACGTGCTCGCGTTGAAGCTGTGATCGATCTGCAGAATTTGCGTGCTCTCGAAAATACGGACTTCCTTTTCAGACGGCCTGCGGTTATGCAGCAGCTGCAGAAAGCGCTCGCCGTAGCGACGGGTCTCAGGATAGGGAGTCGGCGCTCTGCCGGCGCGCAAGGCGGCCAGCATGGCATGCGCGGTGGGCAGCCGGGCTGCAACGACCAACGATTCCTGTTCGTCGTCGCTTCGGCCCATTTTTCGCGCCGGCGGCGCCGACGCCATCAGAGGCATGAGGGCCTGCAGCGTCGCCATGGGATGACCGCCCAGCGGCGCCAGGTGTTCAAGCGCAGTGGCGAGTCCCGTGGGCAGTCGCCCGGCGTCCCACAAGAAGTCTTCGAATTCCTCGAGCTGTGCGGCGTCCGGCAGCTCGCCGAACACCACCAGGTGCGCCACGGCGGCGAAGGGGCTTTTGACGAGTTTTTCGATCGCGTGCCCACGGTAGTACAGGCGCCCGGCATCGCCATCGACCAGGGAGATCGACGTGCTGTCCACCACCACGCCTTCGAGACCCTTCTTGATATCGACCACTGCGTTCATCAGTCACCTCCTATGAGAACAGTAAAAGCCTTCATCAGGTGGAAGGCCAGATAGCGCAACTGATGGAGCTATCAGCGAGGCGCATAACACGGGAGCCTGTCCGGGTGTTCCGCGTTATCCTTATCGTATGCAGGTCGAACGTCATGAACTGCGGTGCTTCCACGCGGTGATCGAAGCGGGTGGCTTCAGCCGTGCTGCGGAGCGGCTGGATCTTTCGCAGTCAGCGGTCAGCCAAACCATCGCGAATCTGGAGCACCGGCTGGGCACGAGTTTGTTGCGCCGAGGTAATCCGCCGCAGCCCACCGAAGCCGGCATTCGGTTGCTGCGCTTTGCGGAAACCACACTGAACGAGGAACGCGAGACGCTCGCAGACATCAGTCAGATCAAGTCCGGCGCACTGTCGACACTGTCGCTTGCGCTCTCCCCCGCTGCCAACTCCCGCATCGGCGTTGCACTGCTCAAGGAATTTTGCGAGCGCAACCCGCTCACCCGGCTCAAGGTGGTCGTCGCACCCAGCCGCGAAATCGTGCACGGCGTCGGTGAGGGCCGATGGGAATTGGGCTTCGGCCCGTTTCATCACAACATGCCGGCGCACTTTGTCTTGCATCCGTGTTTTTCCGAGACGCGCCGCTTGATGATCGCCCGCGATCACCCGGCACGCAGTGCATTGGCACGGGATGGGCTGAGCACCATGCGCGAGTTGCCGCTGCTCACATCGTATCTCGACGATTCGGCGCACCGGGCGACGGGTGAGCGGCTGCGTGACGCGTTCGGCTCGGTGTGGGAAGTCAGTCACATGGAGTTGCGGCTGGCGCTGGTCGCGGACGGCAAAGGCGTCACTTATGTATCTGATCTGCTCCCGGCGGTGCCGCCGCAATTGGTGCCGGTGGAAGGGCTGCCCTACTCGAGCATCGATCGCCAGGTCGGGGCTTATAGCTTGAAACACCAACCCATGTCGCAGGCGGGAACCCGCTTTCTGGCCTTGTGCCACGAAAGATGGCCGCGACCCAGCGCACCGTGAACCTTTAGCTCTGTGCCGGCGCCGCGGCTGCGCGCTAGTATCGGGTTCTCAATAGTCACAAGGCTTTTTAGATAGGAAATTTCATGATCACCAAGGACCTCTTCTCACTCAAGGGTCGTGTGGCCCTGATAACCGGCGGATCCCGCGGCATCGGCAAAATGATCGCCGAGGGATTCATTGCGCAGGGCGCGAAGGTTTACATTTCGGCCCGCAAAGCCGATGCCTGCAACCAGACCGCAAAAGAGCTATCTGAAGGCGGCGGCACCTGCATCTCCATTCCCATGAATGTGGCAACGGTGGCCGGCGCCAAGGGGCTCGCTGCCGCGGTCATGGCTCAAGAACCCAAGGTCGACATTCTGGTCAACAACGCCGGCGCCGCCTGGGGAGCCGCGTTCGACGAATTTCCCGAAGAGGGCTGGGACAAGGTGCTCAATCTCAACGCCAAGACGCCGTTTTTCCTGACTCAGGCCCTGGCGCCCGCCTTGCGCAAGGCGGCGACGAAGGCTCGCCCCGCCAAGGTGATCAACATCGCATCGATCGACGGCATATATCTCACGCACCGCGAAACGTATTCGTATGTCACCAGCAAAGCCGGCCTGATTCAGCTCACGCGCCTGATGGCGGCGCGCCTGGTCAAGGACAACATTTATGTCAGCGCAATTGCGCCAGGCGCTTTCAAGTCCGACATGAATCGAGACGCACGCGATCATGAGGAGGAAGTGGCCAAACGCATCCCGGCGCGGCGTGTCGGGACGGCGGAGGACATGGCGGGCGCCGCCATCTTTTTGGCCTCGCGTGCCGGCGACTATGTGATTGGCTCAACCTTGACGGTGGACGGCGGCGTGGCCTTCGCAACCCCGGCGATGCGCGATCTGCAACTGGAGGAATAGCTTCCGCGATCATGAACACGTCGGCGGCCCATTACTCGACTCACTTGGGTCCCATCTATTCTTGGATGCTGGGCGACATCGATGCCGCGTTTGCTCGCAGCGCCGCGGAAATCGACGATCTTAGGTTGCCCGAGGCAAATCATGGCGCCGCGGTCGACCTGGGCGCGGGCTTGGGATTGCATGCGCTGCCGCTTGCCAGGCGCGGCTTTCATGTCACCGCGATCGACAGCTGCCAGGTGCTGCTCGATGAATTGCGCTCGCGCAGCGGAACCTTGACGGTTACTGCCGTTAATGCGGATCTGGTGGATTTTCGTGCAGTAGTGAGGGAGCAGCCGCGCGTCGTTCTGTGCATGGGCGACACGCTCACGCATCTGCCGACCTTGGGCTCAGTCGAATCGCTGCTCAAGAATGCGGCGGCATGCTTGCCGCGGGGCGGCGTATTTGCGGCGACATTCCGCGACTATGCGACCAGGACGCTGGAGGGCGATCAGCGATTCATTCTGGTGCGCGCCGATGCCGACAGAATCTTGACCTGCTTCCTCGAATACGCCGAGCATGAAGTCATGGTTCACGATGTGCTGAACGAGAGAGAACAGGATCAGTGGCGCCAGAAAATCAGCAGCTATCCGAAGCTTAGGCTCGCGCCCGACTGGGTGGAATCTACGTTGACGGAACTTGGACTCGAGGTTCGCCGCGACACCTCTCCAAGCGGCATGGCGCGCATTGTCGCAACCAAAACTTGAGCCGGTGCGATCGCGCACCGTCCGTGCCTAACGGGTGCCTTTCTCGATGCGTTTGGCCAGCTCATCGAGATCCGCGTCTTCTTCGATGGATATTTCCAGCAGCTCATCTTTGGGCAAGGCGGGCATGTTGCGCCGTTGAATTTTGGGCCTCGCGGGCGCGACACGCTCTTCCGGCAGCGGCGCCGCCGATGTCGGCGGTACCCAATCCGTTTTTTGCGCGACCCAACGTTGGTAGCGGTCGAAATTCCACATGCCGGCCTCGCCGCCGGTTTGCAAAACATTGGCGATCTGGCTGAATTGGCCGCCGCGTATGGTCCCGCGCGAGGCGGCGCTGGGCAGCAGAATTTCGCATACCGGAACGCGCAAGCGGAATTCGCTCAAGAAATCGAGCCGCTGGCAGACGAAGCCGACGAAGCAGTCGGCGAGTTGCGCGCGAATGCTGCCCTGCAGGTCCGCGGGAAATGACATGCAGATGCGCGTGATGGCTTCCGCGCAAGTCGCCGAATGCATGGTCGCAATGACCAGGTGCCCGGTTTCCGCGGCGTTCAAGGTCAGCCGCATGACTTCGGGCGTGCGCATCTCACCGATGACGAGCACGTCGGGGTTTTCGCGCAACGCATCGACCAGGGCTTGCTCGTAGCTGGGAGAGTGTGTCGGAATTTCTCGCTGGCGTATGAAAGATCGTCGATTCGTAAAGACGTATTCGATGGGGCTTTCGACCGCGATGATATGGCGCGCGCCGGATGAATTGATCTCCTCGACCAGCGCGGCGAGCGTCGTGGACTTGCCGCTGCCGGTGGGTCCGGACACCACAATCAAGCCGGTGGTTGCCTCGGTCAGCTTCTTCAAGTCCGGGTGCAAGTTGCAGGTTCGAAGATTGTTTTGGAACGAGCTCAGGAGTCGCACCGCCATGGCGACGCCGCGCAGCGTTTGAAAAATATTGATGCGGCAGCGGACTCCCGCCATGGTCCGGGAAAGATCGGCTGAGCCTCGGCTCAAGAATTGCGACCAACCCTCGCTGCCCAGCAACTCGCGCCCTGCTTCGACGACCAGCGCCGCCGCAACGGGTGGCCCGATCGAGGACAGCTGGCCCCGGATGCGGGCCACGGGCGCGGCGTCCGCTTCAAGGTGTAGATCGCTCGCCCCAAGCTCGCGGCCCTTGCGAATCCACTCTTGGACTGTCATGGCAAACGGGGATGGCGGATCAGTAGTGCTTGGGCCATGCCGATTGGATGGCACGCCACCGAGAAAGTTCATGGCGGCGGGAAGCTGGAAAAACCTGATGATCGATTTGGCGCCGCCGCCCGGATTACTGTAGTAAGTGCAATCGCCTTTGTAATCACAATAAATTCGTTTTAATCGAGGTGTGTATGCCGAAGTCTTTGCTCGCTTTGACGATTCTGATGCCCGGGTTGCTCAGCGCGCAGGTGCCGCACCGCTTAGGTTCGGTACACACCCCCGACGTCGACTTAAGCTACGAGACCTTCGGGTCGCAGGGCGCTGAAATTCCCTTGATCGCGGTCAACGGGGGACCGGGACTCTCGCACGCGTACATGATGCAGAACGACCTGTGGCAGCGCGCCGCGGCGCATCGGCTCATCGTTCTTTACGATCAGCGCGGTACCGGCGCCTCAAAGCAGGTGCAGCCCAATGCGCCTCAGGGCATGAGTGCGCAGGTCGCCGACCTCGACGCCATCCGCAGTGCGCTCTCTCTCGACCGCATCGCCGTCTTGGGCGACTCCTACGGCGGCATGATCGCGATGGCCTACGCCGCGGCTCATCCCGAGCATGTCGCGCGGCTCATCCTCTCCGACTCCGCCGCGCCCTCCTGGAAAACCATGGTTCATCTATTGCCCCAGGTTTTTCCGGATCGCGAAGAACAAGGCGACACCGAAGCGAAAAGTCTCGCGGCCAACCCCGAGGGCGCAGCGCAGGCCGGCTTGGTCAATCACATGCGCATGATGTTCTACTCGCCCGAGATGCGGGATGCCTATGTCTCGCACATGGGCGATCTTGGCTTCGTCCCTGCGGTCGGACGCGCCGTCCAGCAAGCCACCGAGAATCTCGATCTCACGGCCAAGCTCGCGGGTTTTCGCTTCCCGACCCTGGTCATGACGGGCCGCTACGACATGAACGTCGCTCCCCTGACCGCGTGGCGCATGGCGCACGCCATCCCCGGCGCGCAAATGGTTTTTTTCGAGAAAAGCGGCCATCTTCCGGCCTATGAAGAGCCCGAGACGTATCTCAAAGTCCTCGAGGCCTTTCTGGCGAGCGAGCGGACAACGTTGCCGAAGGCCAAGCACCCCAAAGCTAGCGAACCTTCGGGTTGAGCCTGAGCGCCGCCGCGTCGTCGAGGCCGGCACGCTTGAGGTCCCTTTTTGCAGCGTAGGCCGATCCCCGAAAACGGTAGGCGAGCGCATCGTTTGCATTCAGTGCGATCGCGGCGGTGAGATCGGCAATGGCCGCCGCAACCGCCTCGGGTCTCATCTGGATCGCGTGGGTGAAGTCAGCGATTGCCTGCTCAGGCTCGCGCTTCGCTCCTAGTGCTTGCCCGCGGTCAAGGTAGGCTGCGTACTGATTGTTTCAGTGGTAATGGCTGCCTCATCATGCCGGCACCCGAAAAAGCGATAATGGAGCATCGTAGAAGGACACAAACATGAACAGTCGCTGCATTGCCGCCGCATCCATCTTGGCCCTGCTCTTGCCGTTCACATCCAAGGGCAGCGGCGAGGTAGGCGGCTACGCGAATCTGGTGCGGCGGGTTGCGCCCAGCGTCGTCACGGTCGTGGTCGAAGAGAAGCAGATCAGCGCGGGTCAACGCGCGGCAGAACACGCTTCTGCCGCGAATACCAACGACATCGGTGATCTCATCCGGCGATTGCTCACCGGCGGTATCGGGGAAAACCAAAGACCCACCGGTTCGCTGGGGTCTGGTTTTGTCATTCGTGCCGATGGGCTCATTGTCACGAACCGGCACGTCGTCAATGGTGCCTTCAAAATCCGCGTTCATTTGCCGGACGGCCGTGACCTCCCTGCAAAACTGTTGGGGGCGGACGCGGTCACCGACATCGCGCTGCTCAAAGTGAATGTTGCCAACCTGCCCGCGCTGCGCTTGGGCACCTCGCAATCCGTCTCGGTGGGCGATCCGGTCATCGCCATCGGCAATCCGTTCGGACTGGGCCAATCGGTAAGCGCCGGCATCATCTCGGCGCGAGGCCGCACGCTCGAGGACGATCCCTACATCGACTTCCTGCAAACGGATGCTGCGATCAATCACGGCAATTCCGGCGGCCCCTTGATGTCCCCCGAGGGCATCGTTGTAGGCGTGACATCGGCGATTTTCTCTCCAAGCGGCGGTTCCGTCGGCTTGGGCTTCGCCATTCCTGCTGAAACGGTTTCCTCCGTGATTACGCAACTCGAGACCAAAGGCCGCGTCGAGCGGGGTTACCTTGGCATATCGGCGCAGGAGCCGACGCCGATCCTGGCCAAGGCGCTGGGCATGAAAGCACCCGCAGGTGCATTGATCAGCTCGGTGGATCCGGCGGGACCGGGATCGGGTGCTTTCGCGCCCGGCGATGTGCTGCTCACCATCGGTTCGAACCACGTCAACTTCAAGACCTTGGGCAAAGTGATGGCGCGATTGCCGCCCGACGCCCTCGTCACCATGACCCGGCTGCGAGGGGGCAAATCAGAATCCATTGCAGTGAAAGTGGGGCACCTGCCGGATCCGCCCTCGGACCCAGCGCTCAACGGCGACCAGGACACGTGGGTGCCTGCGCTCAAGTTGGGCGTGGCCAACACCACGGAGCAGATCCGAAAAGCCATCAAAGCCATCGACGAGCCCAGCGGACTCATCGTGACGCAACTGCGGCCGGCCGGTGCCGGCGCCGTGGCGGGCTTAAGAGTGGGTGATCTCGTGACGCATGTCGGCAGTAAACAAGTGGTCGACCCACGGGATATCGTCGGCGTTGCGGCGCCGAGCCCGCAGGCGCCGTTGCTGATTCGAATCGTGAGGGACGGTGCTCCCACGTTCGTCGCCTTGACGGGTGAAGCGGAGCTCTAGGCGGCGCGGCGCGGCGCGCTTAAGCCTGGCAGCTCAGCGCCTCACGAATATTTTTGTCACGAGACTTGCCAAGCGGCCCCCCTGGGGGCCCAAGCCGCCGGCGCGGTCACCTCAAGGACTAAATGTCGAGATTCGACACATTCAATGCGTTCTTCTCGATGAATTCGCGCCGTGGTTCAACGGCATCGCCCATCAGCGTGGTGAATATGTCGTCGGCCGCCACGGCGTCCTCGATTCGCACCTGCATCAGCCGCCGCGTTTCAGGATTGATGGTCGTGTCCCAAAGCTGACTGGCATTCATCTCGCCCAATCCCTTGTAGCGCTGGATGCTCTGGCCCTTCTTGGCTTGTTCGAATAGCCAGGTCTTGGCGACTTTGAAGCTGGCGACTTCCTGCTTATCGTCGCCGCGCCGGATGTACGCGCCGGGCCCCATGAGATCGCTCAAGGTTTGAGCGAGTTCGGCGATGCGCAGGTACTCCGCGGAATCGAAGAATTCACGCGGAATGTGTTTCGCCGAACTCAGCCCATGCTCGAATCGCTTCAGGTCGATTCGATGGCCCCCGGCAGGCATCGTCTGAACGGTGACGCTGTATTGCCGCGACACGTCATTCAGGCCGTTGAGCCGCGCCTCTAAATTGCGGCACCAATCGCGCAGCGCAGCGATGCGGTCAAACGCCTCGGGGGTAAGTGTCGGCACGTACAGCAACTGCTCGAGAAAGCGTTCATCGTAACGGCGCGCCCATCGCGCGACGATGGCTTCAACCTCGACGTATTTGCGCATCAGCGATTCGAGTCCCAACCCGGACAGCGGCGGCGCCTCTGCATTGACGTGCAGAGCGGCATCTTCGATGGCGGTATTCAGCAACAACGCGCTGAGCTCGAGATCGTCCTTGACGTAAGATTCCTGCTTGCCCTTCTTCACTTTGTAGAGCGGCGGTTGCGCAATGTAGATGTGGCCGCGCTCGATGAGAACCGGCATCTGCCTATAAAAAAACGTCAGCAACAAAGTTCGTATGTGACTTCCATCGACGTCGGCATCAGTGTTGTGGCAACACAGTCCGCCCATGCCGGCAATGAAGTTTTCATCACCTTCCACGGAAAAGTCATAGACGTTTCCGTTGCTGGCCGGCACCTCCTCAATCTTGAGGATCGGCAGCGCCATGAGGTCGCCATCGATCATCTGAAAATCACGCTTGCCACCGGGTCGAAACGACGCCAAGTAGTCGTCGAGTTCCGCGGCACCCGCGTGGTCCTGCCAAATGGCCCGCAGTAGTTTTAGCTCCGCTTTCGTCGTGACGCAAATAGTCCAATGAGCGTGTTTGGTCTCACAGGGTTGGCCACGCACTTCGCGAATCACGCCGTCGGGCTGACGCTCGGACATGCACGCGACTACGCCCAATGAACTCAAGCAGTAAACGATGCCGCTCGCGATGTCATATGAGGACGTATTGAA
>DASQPK010000048.1:0-5546 GCA_035643995.1 Steroidobacteraceae bacterium
AAAACACGCCGGTAGCGCCGCCATCGTGATGTTGATCGGTTCGAGTATTCGTCAGGAAGGGTAAGTAGCCTCGAGGCAACTGCTTCTTCGTTGCCTCGAGGCTACTTTCTCTTCCGGGCGAAGCGCCACACCAACCGGTCATAGTCACAATCCCGAGGTACTAAGCTTTGCCTTACGGTAAGTCGATCGTCGCCACGTAGCGCTCGTGCAGCTCATCCAAACGCGCCAGCACGGCTTCTTTCCCCAGTAGCGGTGCGCCGGCGATGGCCGCGCGCAAAACGGCCGGGCTCAGGGCCCGCCGGGCCTTTTCGGCAATCGGCGCAAAGCTCAAATGCCAGGGTTCGGGTTGCACGCCGGACCGGACGCCCTGAAAGGGGCGAAAGAACCCGAAACGTGGGGCGTGAGCCTCTAACCATCGATCGAGCGCCGCAAAGGGCCCGCCGGGCGCAAATTCCTCGCGCGTGAGTTTGATCGGATATCCCGCGGCGACGGCTTTGCGATCGACCAGATCCAGGTCCGTGCCCCAATGATGACGGCTGGCGCCCGGCAAGGCTGACCACAGCAAAATGGCATCGATCCGCTCCGCCGGCGCGAGCGCGCCGGGGTCGAGCTTGAGGCCCAGCGCATCGTACATGGGCCTCTCGCCGCTGAACTTGCCGTTCCAGATGGCCAGTTGGCGGCCAAAGTCGCGGAAACTGCTCCACGGCACCAGGTCGATGCCGTCGGCCTCGGCCGCGCGGCGCAAATTGAGGAATGGCATCACCACTTGTGCATGCAACAGGCACTGGGGATCGGCAACGGTCGAAATGTGCGTCCGCGCCAGCCCCGTCAGCTCGCCCTCATTCATAAGGCCACGCCGCGGGCGGAGGCAAATTCAGCCACTTGATCGAACACCCGGGCCAGAACCCCCACTTCCTGCGCCCCGGAAATCGTGTATTGACCGTCGAAAATGTAGGTGGGCACGCCGGTAATTCCCAAGACCGCCGCGTGGCGCTCGGCGGCAACCACGCCATCCTGGCCAACCCGCAGAATCAGTGCGTTGCGAGCGTCCGCCGCACTCAAGCCGACTTCGCTGCCCAAGCGCACCAGCTCGTCCGGGTCGCCGATGTCGCAGCCCTCCTCGAAGTAGGCGCGCATGATGCGGTCCTTGACTGCTCCTTGCAGGCCGCGCCGCGCGGCATGGGCGATCAAGAGGTGAGAACGGCGGGTATTGGGGACGCGATTGATCAGGTCGAAGCGATAGCGAATGCCGCTCGCTTCGCCTTGGCGCTCGAGTTCGGCGTGCGACTGCTCCAAGCGAACCTGGTCCGGCATTTTGGCCGCCATGTAGGTCTCACGGTCGACACCTTCAATGGGCACGTCCGGATTCAGCTCAAATGGCCGCCAGACGATAACGGGCTCGTATTGCGGGCGCGCCGCGACCGCCAGGTCGAAACGGCGCTTCCCCAAATAACACCAGGGACAGACGGTGTCGGAATAGATGTCAATGCGCATAGAAGCCTCAGATTGTACCCCGCCCCTTATGGGGGTTGGCATGAACGGGTATCATTGTCGGTTAAGAGACGGGGGACTGAACGATCGATGGCACGCAGCCTTAAAACCAGCTATTTGCTTCTAGCCTTAGGGGTTGGCGCCGTGCTCGCGCTGATTTTGGGCGGCCTCGCCTATTACGAGCACCGCGTCAACACGGCCGATGCCAATCAGCTCACCTATGCCACGGTCGAGCAGAAGCTGGAAACCGACCTCGAGGCACGCGCCCGATCCTTGAGCAACATCACCAGCTCCTCCCTCGCCCCGGCGATCAAGGAGGGCAACAACGCAGCCGTTGCGACGATCGCCGCCAGATTGCTCGATGAGCGCGATATCGAACGGGTCGAGATATGGGGCCCGCGCGAAAATATTCTTTACTCCGGCAGCAACCCGGAGGCGCGGCCGACCACCGCCGGTCCCTTCGTTCTGCGGACCGAGCTGCGGGGCGCCGGCGGCCTCGAGATTTGGATGAGCCGCGCTCAGATGCAAGAAACGCTTTCCAGCATCCACGCGCAGTTGCTGAGCAAGCAGGGCGTGCAGAACAAGCGCGTTCGCAGCGTGCTCGCAGGCATCACGTTGCCGCTGGTGATCTTAGGATTGCTCGGCGCCTGGTTCATTGCCCGCCAGCTCTCCAGTCCGATTGCGGCACTGGTGAAGAGCGCCGATCGAATCGGCGACGGCGACTACACGCGACCGCTCGCAGTGGTGCGCCGCGACGAGCTCGGGGATCTGCAATTCGCGCTCGAGCGCATGCGGCAAAATCTGAACGAAACCACGATCACCAAGAATTATCTGAACACCGTGCTCAACAGCTTGAGCGATGCCGTCTTCGTCACCTCGCCGGACGGCCTCGTCAAGAGCTGCAATGAAGCCGCGCAGCTGCTGTTGGGCTATGCACCGGATGAATTGGTCGGCAAGCCGCTGGTGGGCTTCATCGATGAGGTGCATCGCAACGCCTTTGACGGCGCCCAACCCGCGCAGGAAGGGCGTGAGACGGTGCTGCGCACCGCCAGCGGACAGACCATCCCGGTTTCCATGGCGAGTTCTGCGATCGACTCCGAGGATCCGCAGTTTCAAGGCAATATTTACGTGGCGCGCAACATCACCGAACGCAAGCGCGCCGAGCGCCGCATCCGCTACCTGGCGCGCTACGACACCCTCACGAAAATGCCGAATCGCATGCAGTTTCAGCATTTATTGCAGCAAGCCATTGCGCGCGCACGGCGCAACCAGCGCTCACTCGCACTGCTGTACTTGGACTTGGACCGGTTCAAAGAGGTCAACGACACCTTCGGCCACGCCGCCGGCGACCGAACTCTGGAGATCTTGAGCGAACGGCTCACGCGGAATTTGAGCAAGGACGCGGTGATCGGCCGGCTGGCGGGCGATGAGTTCGCCATGTTCATCGACGACCTGCCGGTGGACACCGACAACCGCACGGCGTTGGGAGCTCTGGCCCGGACATTGCTCGATGAAATCAGCCGCACCTTCTATGTGAATCAGCAGGAAGTCTATCTCACCGCCAGCGCCGGTATCGCGATATGCCCCCATGATGCCGAGAATGTGATCGATCTGATCCGCAATGCCGATGCGGCGATGTATCACTCCAAGCAAAATGGCGGCAATTCTTGCGTGTTCTACGTGCCCAGCATGAATGCCGCGGCCGTCGAAAGGCTCATGCTGAAGAGCAAGCTGCGCCGCGCGCTGGAGCGCGACGAGCTGGTCATTCTGTATCAATCGAAGGTGGATTTGCGCACCGGACGCGTGGTGGGCGCGGAAGCCCTGCTGCGCTGGCGGCTTCCCGGACACGGCGATATTTCTCCGTCGCACTTCATTCCTTTGGCCGAAGAAACCAGTTTGATATTGGATATCGGCGAGTGGGTGTTGAATCGCGTCTGCGCCGACTACCGTGAATGGCAGAAAGTGGTGCCGCATCCCGGCCGAATCGCGATCAATCTATCCTTGCGGCAACTCAAACAGGCCAGCTTCATCTCCCGCTGCCGCAGCGTGTTTCGCAAGCATGGCGTGTCACCCACGTGCTTCGAGCTGGAAGTGACCGAAACCACCTTGATGACCGACCCCAAACGCACCATCGGCCTTCTCAATGAGCTGTATGCCATGGGTTTGAGCCTGGCCATCGACGATTTCGGCACGGGTTATTCCTCGCTCTCCGCCTTGCAGCAGTTTCCCATCGGCACATTGAAGATCGACCAGTCATTCGTCCGCGATGTCGCGGTGGACACGAACGACGCGGCCATCGTGCGCACCATCATCGACATGGGCAGGAGTCTCGATCTGGAAGTCATTGCCGAGGGCGTCGAGGAAGCCCAGCAGCTCGAATTCCTGCGTACTCACGGCTGCTACTACGCTCAGGGCCGGTTGTTCGGCGATGCCATGGAAGCGAATAAATTGCTCGGTATTCTTGCCGGCCAGGAAGGCGGCTCGCCCCACCACGGCAACTTGTGCGCGCCCACGGTACTGCGGCCGATGTTGCTCTCTTCGTAACGATTCTCGATGCTGATTGCGAGAGATCTGACGCTGCGGCGCGGCCCGCAGCCGCTCTTCGAGCAGGTCAACTTCACCGTCTTTCGCGGCAACAAGGCCGGGATAACCGGCGCCAACGGCACCGGCAAGTCGAGCTTGTTCGCTGCGATCTTGGGCGAGCTGTGGCCCGATCGCGGCGACATCGATCTGCCCGCGGCACTCAAAGTAGCGCACGTCGAACAAGAGATCGCCGCCGGCGACAGGCCGGCGATTGAGTTCGTGCTGGATGGCGATGCGGAGCTGCGCAGCGTGCAGGCGGCCATCGAGGATGCCGAAAATCGCGATGCCGCCATGGCGCTGGCCGACCTCTATGCATCGCTGGAAGCCATCGACGGCTACCGCGCCAGGGCGCGCGCGGCGGCCATCATGCATGGCCTTGGATTCAAGGCGGCGGATCATGAACGCTCGGTAGCTGAATTCTCCGGCGGCTGGCGCGTACGATTGGGTATGGCGCGCGCGTTGTCTTCGCGAGCCGACCTGTTGCTGCTGGATGAACCCACGAATCACTTGGACCTCGATGCCATCGTCTGGCTGGAGGAATGGCTGACGGCCTATCCGGGAACTCTGTTGATGATTTCGCATGACCGCGAATTCCTCGATTCGATCATCGATCGCGTATTGCACATCGAGAATCGAACCATCCGCGCGTACGCCGGCAACTACTCGCAATTCGAACAGAAGCGCTCGGAGGAGTTGGCCTTGCTGTCGGTCCTGCACGCGCGGCAAGTGAAGCGCATTGCGGAAATCACGGCCTTCGTGAACCGCTTCCGCGCATCCGCCACCAAATCGCGCCAGGCCCAGAGCCGCTTGAAGATGCTCGAGCGGATGGAGCGCATTGTTCCGGCGCATGTCGACAGCCCATTTGAATTCGAATTTGCCAGGCCTATGAAAACACCCCGGCCGCTGCTTACCGTCGAGGACGCCGCATGCGGCTACGCCGGTCTACGCGAAGCGGTACAGATCGTCGGCGGCATCAATGTGTCGATCGGTCCGCATGATCGCATCGCGCTGCTCGGGCCGAACGGCGCCGGCAAGTCCACATTGACCAAGCTGCTGGCCGGCGAAATCGCGCCGCTGGCGGGCAAACGCACAGCGGCGCCTGATCTCGCCATTGGCTATTTTGCCCAGCAACAATTGGAGCAACTAAAGCCGGACTGCGATGCGTTTTGGCATCTGCGCAATCTCGGCGGTGCCGACTACGCCGCCGGCGACGAGCAAAAGATACGCGACCACTTGGGAAGCTTTGGCTTTCAAGGAGATCGTGCGTTCGAGCCGGTCGGCCGATTTTCCGGCGGCGAAAAGGCGCGCCTGACCCTCGCCCTGCTGGTCGCGCGGCGGCCCAATTTGCTGCTTCTCGACGAGCCGACCAACCACCTCGACATCGAGATGCGGCAGGCGCTCAGCGTTGCGCTGCAGAGCTTCGAGGGTGGTTTGGTCGTGGTCTCGCACGATCGTCATTTGATCAAATCCGT
>DASQPK010000049.1:0-37373 GCA_035643995.1 Steroidobacteraceae bacterium
GCGCCGCCTTCGGTCTTGAAATTCTTGAGGATGAATTCGTGCTGAACCGGCTCGGCGTCCGGAGTGGCTGCCTGCGCGTGCGCGAGCAAGCCCAACGAGACGACGATCAAGGCAAACATTCTCACCGCACCCCTCCCTAACGCTTGAGCCCTCGAAATTGTTTTTGAAGCATACACCAGCCACGGGAGCGCCTCGCCGCGGTTTTATGGCGGGTGCATACTTCTGGAATGAGTTGGAGCTGCCCGATGAAGCACTCGCAAGCATCTACTTCTGCGCGACTGCTCCGATTGCCAAGCCTCCCGCGAAGTCTTGCACACCGATGGAGGTGAGACTTCCCGTTACTGTGAGTACGCCGGTGAACGTGCCTACATTACCGTTGCCTACGTTAACCAGGCGCAGGCTGCCAACGAGCGCTCCCGTGTTGGCGTTGTACACCGTCAACGATGGAATCATCGCCGCGCCGACGGGCTCAATGTTAGTACTGGTGGCCTGAACGGTGAGCTGACCCTTCTTCACCACATACTCCGCCTTTTGGATGACCACTATTGCGGGCTGTTTCTTGACCGTCACGACTCCGCTACGAGTTGTTCCCGCCAACGTCCCCGTTACGGTCACCAGCGTATCCGCAGCGACATGGTTTGCGGTCATCGGGAAGGTTGCAGTCGTCGCGCCGGCCGCCACCGCAACACTGGCCGGCACCGTAAGCACGGCCGGGTTTGCACTAGCCAGGCTGACCACCACGCCATCGGCTGCAGGTGCGCTTAACGTTACGGTACCGACGCCTGCATTACCGCCGAACTTCCCGAGGACGCTGACTGAAGCAACAGAGGCCAGTGTGAATTGGCTTACCACACGGAGGGAAGTATTCAGGGTGACGAGATGGTAGGTCGCCGAGACCGTCGACACCGTGGCTGCGGGCACAACCTGGGTAGACACCTTGAAATCCGCGAATTGCGATCCCGCCGGAATGATCACCGTGTCTCCGCTGGGGAAGAATACAGCGGCGCTGCTGCTGACAAGCGTCACCAGCGCGCCGCCGGCCGGGGCGGGCGCCCCCAGCGCGACCTCGCCGGTTACGATAGTTGCGGAACCGCCGACAACCGAATTGGCAATTTGCGATGAAGTCGCGGAAGTGGGGCTGTCCAATAGGCCCAACTGCGCGAGCTTCGGAGCCCGACCCGCTGTATTGAGGGCCACCTGAACGCTGTTGCCGTCCCCCATTGCGATCAAGTCCGGTGAGCCGTCGCCGTCGAAATCGCCGACTTCGACCAATAAGGGAGGCGTGAAGCCACCGGCGAACTCTTGGAAATGGAGAGCGGACACGAAGTCGACGGTATTGAACGTGGGGTTGAACTGACCGTCGCCGGTGCCATAAGAAATATCGCGAAAACCGGCGATGTCGAGCTTCCCGTCGCCGTTGAAGTCGGCGGCTACCAAGTTGTTTCCGTTGAACGTGACATTCGTTGTCAATCCATTGTTCGTTACCGTCACGATGGATGAGATGAAGTTCGACGCAAAGGGCGCGGTGAAGTTGCCGCCGGGCAAACCGAACATCATCACACTCGGCGGTGGGGGGAAAATATGCCCTCTGTTGGATCCACCGGCGCCTAGACCGGCCACGTCCAACCTGCCATCGCCGTTGAAGTCACCCACAGCCCCGTTGGCGTGTACGGTTCCGTCACTGGTTGGAATGGTGCGAAACGTGCCATCCCCATTTCCCAGCAAAACGGTGCTGTCTGATGAAATAAGGTCCGGCAGTAAATCACCATTGAAATCCGCAACGACCAATGGAGCGGGCACACCGGCGGTGGAGATCGCGGGGACGGGGGTGTCGATGCCGCCGAAAGATCCATTGCCATGGTTGATCAGCACTTCAACCGCGTACACGCTGAATGGGCTGCCCCCTGTAACTGGATTGGTGGTGAGGGCGCTGACCGCCACTGCGAGATCGAGCTTGCCGTCGCCGGTAAAATCCGCAGCCACCAGGGAACTGACTCCGCTGTTGTTATTTGCGGGGTCGACATTGGCGAGAAAGCTGACGGGAATGCTGGAGGGCGCCTTGAAGGTGCCGTCTCCGTTGCCATACAGGATGCTGAGCGCGGTGACACCCGCGCCAAAGGCAACGACAATGTCGGGCTTTCCGTCGCCATTGAAATCGCCCACCACCACCGAGGTTGGGTTTCCCATGGCAAGAACCGTTTTGGCGGCCTGAAAAGTTCCATCGCCATTTCCCAGCAGAACGCTGACGCCTTGCCCGCCCGTTACGAATGAATTGCCGGGGAATCCGTTCGCCGTGACAATGTCGAGGATCCCATCGCCATTGACGTCCGCCAAGACCGCACCGGTTACGCCGGGGACGGCGTAGCTAACAGGCTTGACGAATTGGGGCACCTCCCCAAGCTTGGTAGATGTTTGTCCATACGCGGTGGATATTTGCCCGGTTATCGCGAGCACCAGCGCACACCAAGAAACGCGAGATGGTTGTATCACGAAAAGTCTCCCTAAAATGAGCGCCGCCTTTCTCCGAGGTTTGCTGCGGCGGGTACAAAAAATTCTTTCTCAGCGTCACATCCGCAATGGCGCGATGTGAACTGATAGGTACCATGCCGGCTCACGAAGGTTGATGTTTTCTTAAGTCCCTCACCGCGCTGCGGTCGGCATTATCAGCATGGCCTTTTTTGTCCGCCTATTGTCCGGTTCGGTATTTCCTTAGCGTCCCGCAAAGCGCAGACTCGCGGCACGAGCCGCTCTATCGCGAGGCGAATAATGTCCACCTACCGGGGCCACCCGCCGTACCCCCATAGCACCGCGCTGCTGGTCATCGATGTGCAGCAGTCCTTCGAACATGCACCCTACTGGAGTCCCGCGGACACTCCTGTTTTCTATGATCGATTGCAGTCGCTCATTGACGGCGCCCAGGCCCGTCAAGTTCCAGTCGTGCAGATCTTCCATGTCGAAGAGTCGGGCCACTTCTCGCTGGGGTCCGGCTTTATCAGGCCGCCGGCTGCGCTCTCGATCCAGCCACAGGCGGTGTTCCACAAGCCGCGCCACTCGGCGCTGATCGGCTGCGGCTTGCCGGTTTGGCTGATTGAGCACGGCATTCAACGCCTGATCATTTCGGGCATCCGCACCGAACAGTGCTGCGAGACCACCACCCGCCATGCATCGGACATCGGATACCAAGTCGACTTCGTCAGCGAAGCCACTCTGACCTTTGCGATGACCGACCGCGCCGGACACCGCTGGAGTGCCGAGGACATCAAGGCGCGCACTGAACTCGTCCTCGAGGGACGCTTCGCCCGGATCCTCAACGTGCGGCAGGCCTTGAGCGCCGCAGACGAAGCGCGAGCCGCGTGAAGCAGGCGGAGCTGAAATCCGCCAAGCCGAAACCCATCGAGGTGTGGGTTGTCTTGCCGGAACGCGTACTGCTGTTGGACATCGCCGGGCCCTTGGAAGTCCTTCGCCGCGCGAACTCAGAGCAGCGCGCGCTTCAATTTATTGTGCGCTACATTGGCGCGAACTCGCGCGTTACCTCCTCGGTGGGCCTGCCGCTCACGGATATCGCCCCTTTTCCCGCTCGACTGCCCGAGGAGGCGATCGTCGTCGTGCCCGGATCGGCCGACCACACTGCCTTTGCCGAAGATACGCCGCAGTCGGCGGTAGAGCACGATGAGGAGGCCATCGTCGACTGGCTCAAAGCCACGGTGGGTGCGGGTCATACGCTTATTGCGATTTGTTCCGGGGCGTTGCTGGCGGCGCGCGCCGGAATGCTGGATGGCTGTGCTTGCACCACGCATCACACCGAGTGCGCTGAACTGCAGAAATTGGCACCAAAGGCCAAGGTATTGGAGAACCGGCTGTTCGTCGTGGATGGGCAACGCTACACGAGCGCCGGGGTTACCGCCGGGCTGGACCTCATGTTGCATGTGGTCAGTTCGCTGGTGGGCCCGATTTGTGCGCTGGCGATTGCGCGCCACCTCGTTCTTTACCTGCGCCGTCAAGGCGCCGATCCGCAACTCTCGCCGTGGCTCAAGGGGCGCAATCACCTGCACCCGGCCGTGCATCGCGTTCAAGACGCCATCATTGCCAACCCCGCCGCCGACTGGACTTTAAAGCGGTTGGCGCACATCGCCAGAACCAGCCCCAGACATCTTTCGCGCCTGTTCAACGAACAAGCGGGCATGAACATCACTGGCTACATCAATGGCCTGCGAGTGGCGCTGGCGCATCAGCTGCTGAAGTCCAGCCGCTTGGACATCGAACGGATCGCAGAGCGCACCGGCTTCGCCTCATCCCGGCAGCTGCGACGCGCCTGGCGGCGCTCCTACGACTCGCCGCCCATTACGCTGCGCGGCTCTTAAGACCGTCGCGGCTCTACCAGACCTTGCAACGCTTTTCCGGTGGCCGGACCATCTGGGCCGACACCTGGCAAGAGAAAGCTTGCTGAAACTCGCGCGAATTCGACAGCGGGCCAATCACTCGGAACTTTGGCACGGGGTGCGGATCGCTGCTGATGAGCTGTCGCTGCGACTCTGGGCGCATGGCGGCGCCGCTGGCTTGTCCCCACGATATGAAGAACTGCTGTTCGGGCGTAAATCCATCCACGACGGGAACGGGGTGCGTCCTCATCGAGTGCTGAAGCGCCGCATACGCGATGTGGACGCCGGCGAGATCGGCGATGGACTCGCTCAGCACCCGCTTGCCATCATGGTGCACACCCGGCTCTATGAAATAACCATCGAACTGATCGACCACGCATTGACCGCGTTGCTTGAATTGTTGACGGTCGGCATCGGTCCACCAATTTGTCGGATGTCCCTGCAGGTCGTTGGCAGCCCCCAAGCTGTCGATGAAGTGCGTCAGATCATGAGCGACCGTAATGCCGAACGCGCCATAGTTGACCGCATCCGTGGCGTCGGGATTGAAGAAAGGCGGCTGCAGTTGGCCGGCCGGCAAAACCATTTTGTTGAGCTCCACGATGAGATAGCCGTCGGCGGATGACGGCGTCGGCGTGGGCAGCCAGAAGTCTCGGGGCGTTGGCTTGCCGACCTGTTGCCGCTCCTCGTTCACGTTGAAGCGACGGGCCGCCGCCGCATTGTTCCAGAAGGCATCTCGCCGGACGCGAACGTGTGAATAGTCCTTCCAATGATCGGGATATCCCACCTGCACATCGGTGGCCGCCAGTTTCTGGAGCGCCGCCTGCTTGGTCTGCGGTGCCAGCCACTGCACCGACATGATCTGCTCCCTAAGTGCGATCCGAAGATTGTGCACAATCCCTTGAACTTGGGCCTTCGCGGCCGGCGGGAAATAGGTTTTTACGTATTGCTGCGCAAGTGCGTCGCCAAACAAGGCGTCGGTCGACTCCACGCAACTCTGCGCGCGCCCCTTGCTTTCGATGGCCTTGCCGAGATATTGGTCTTTGAAATTGAAGGACTCTTGTGCGAATCGCTTCGACAGCGAGGGTGAGGCCGATTCCAGCAGTTGCCACTTAAGATAAGCCTTCCAAGTCGCAATGGGTGTGTCCCGTAGCTCCGCATCCAGCTGCTGCAAGAATTTAGGTTCCGCCACGTTGACCGGGACCTTGGGCAACCCGGCCTCGTCGAAATACGCCTCCCAATCGAAATGCGGCGCCAAGCTCTTCAGCTGCGCGAAGGTCACCATGTGGTCGGTCGCCGCCGGATCAGCCGCCGTCGCGCTGTCCAACGAAGCCTCGGCGAGGCGCTTCTCGAGCGACACAATGTCGGGCGCTGATGCCCGAGCTTCAGCGTCGGACATGCCGCCCAACGTCAACACGGTTGCCACGTGCGCCCGGTATTTCTCTCGCGCTTCGGCAAAACGCGGTTCATTGCTCAAGTAATAGTCGCGATCCGGCAAACCCAAGCCGCCGGCAACGAGGGCTTCGACGATATGCAGGGGATCGTGATAGCCCGGTGTGCTGTTGCTGCCGAACGCCACCGGAATGGCAAGACCCTGCAAGCTACGGATATTACGTTCGACGTCCGTCAATGTGAGCGCTCGGTCGATCTGCGCCATCAAGGAGCCAAGTGGAGCGATGCCGGCGGCCTCCACAGCCGACTCATCCATGCACGACGCGTAATAATCGCCCGCCACTTGTTCCGCGCTCCCCTCGCGCCAGTCCTTTTTACTTGCCGTTGCCTCCAGCACGCTTTGTTGCCGATGCCAATTGCCATCGTGCGCGGCGAGCCGTCGACTCCATTTCGGCAACGGGGCGGGAATGGGATTGTCCGCGCGCCAGGTGCCGTTCGCAAACTCATAGAAGTCAGTGCACGCCTGCACCTGACGGTTCAGGTCACGGGTCTGAACGCCTTCGAGTGCGGCGTTTGCATCTGCCGCCATCGCGAGCGCCGCGGCCAGTACCAAGGAATTGCCGAGATTTCTAAGCATGCGGCCCCGCGCGTATCGGTTGACCTGGGCATTCTGTGGTCGGCCGCGCATCGTCGCGAGACCCCTGACGGTCAAGCAGCGGACGGAAAAAGCCATGGGTGGTTTCCGCAAGGATGCGCGGCGAATGCCTTGTCTTTTTTCGACCGATGCCTGGCGCGGTTGAGCATTTCCGATGGACTCGAACTCCCGCAAACTTTTCCGAAAGACAAGATCCATAGGGGAGACGAGCATGCAGCATCACAAAATCGCGCCTTTCAATCGCCGCCGGTTACATCGCGGCCTCGGCACCGTGTTATGCGCCTGCGTATTAGGGGGCGTGCTATCGCAGGCATCCGCGCAAACGACGCCGACTGCCGCCACCCCGGGTAATGAGCTGGCTGAGATCGTGGTGACCGGTTCATTGCTCCGCCGTACGGATGTCGAAACCGAATCACCTGTCACCATATTCACGGCAGAAGAGATTCAGAAATCCGGTCTCACCACCATTTCAGATGTGGTGCGCACCATATCCGCCGACAACAGCGGCACCCTGCCGACGGCGTTCGGCGTTGGTTTCGCCGGCGGTGCTTCTGGCGTGGCGTTGCGTGGTTTGACTGTCAACTCGACGCTGGTCTTGATTGACGGCCGACGTGCGGCCCCTTATGCGCTCGCCGACGATGGACAGCGCTCCTTCGTCGATCTGAACACGATTCCGCTGGACTCCGTGGCGCGAGTGGAAGTACTCAAGGATGGCGCGTCTTCGATCTACGGCGCCGACGCCATTGCAGGCGTCGTCAACGTGATTCTGAAGAAGCAGTATCAGGGTGCGGAAATCAACGCGGAAGTCGGCAAGGGTCAGCATCCGGGCGGGGGCAGCGAGCGCTTCACGGCGAGTTTTGGCACGGGCGATTTGATCACTGACCGATTCAACGCCTATTTCAATCTCGAATTCCAAAATGATTCGCGCATCATCGGTACGGATCGAGCGTTTCCCTACAACACCACCAACCTATCTTCGATTGGTGGCTTCAACGGTCTCGCCGGTGCGCCGGGTTCCTTCTCGGGCACCACAACGCCGATCGTCGCACCCGGCATCCTGGCTCCCGGCGCGCCGACGCCCGGCATTCTCAACACGACGCTCGCCGGCACTTACCGCCCGCTGAGCCAAGCTTGTTCGGGCCAAGGCAACACGGCCGCTTCAGCAGCATCGATATTCGATCCGACGTTGACCGACAGTTTTTGCCTGCAGAATCGAGCAGGCTTTGGCGATTTCCAGCCCGCGCAGCAACGCATCGGCGCATCGGCGCGATTCACGGTCAAGTTGACCGACCAGATAGAGGCTTACACGAACGCGAGCTACTACTTGAACACGGTGATCGTTGACGGTGCCCCTACGGGGATACAGGCGAGCGTATCAGTCAACACCAATAACATTGCGTTGCCGCCGACCTTGCCCAGCGGTGCGCTGAATCCGAACGATCCATTTGCCGCCCAGGGACAATACGCGTTGATTCAGTACGCATTCGGCGATCTCCCAGGCCGGATCGTTTTTAAGAATCATAACTTTCGCTGGGTGACAGGCCTCAAAGGTTCGCAGTGGGGGTGGGATTTCGATACTGCGCTTGTGATCAACCATACGTGGCTGGACAACCGTACCGGCGGTCTGCTGAACGGGCCCGCGCTGTTGGCGGCCGTTACCAACGGTACTTATAACTTTGTCACGCCCTCGGCCAACACCGCGGCCGAGCGTGCGGCAATCTCGCCCGACTTGCTCAAAACCTCCACCACCGACATGGATTCGATTGATTTCAAAGCCACCCGCAGCTTGGTTGAGTTGCCGGGAGGGCCATTGGGCTTCGCGGTGGGTACCGAGGCGCGCTACGAAGCGCAGAACGACCCCGCACTGAACCCCAATGCCGTGGTGCAAGGCCTCGGGATCGCACAGACCGCCGGCTCGCGCAAAGTAGAGGCGGCATATTTTGAATTCGGCGTGCCCGTTATCAAAGCACTGAATTTCGACATTTCCGGCCGATACGATCACTATTCCGATTTCGGCAACGCCTTCACGCCCAAGGTCGGATTCAAGTTTGCTCCCATCCGCGAAGTCGCCTTGCGAGGCACGTACTCCAGGGGCTTCCGAGCACCGGCGTTCGCGGAGAATGGCTCCAGTTCGGCGGAGGGATTTGTCACGGCCTCACCGGCGACCTCCTTCCCTCCGGCCTTCTGCGCGCAGCACAGCGCGGCGTACTGTCTTCCCTACCTCTTGGGGATATTGTCTTCGGCCAACCCGAACATCAAACCGGAAAAATCGGATAGCTACACGCTCGGATTGATTCTCGAGCCGATTCGCCACTTCAGTGCGTCGATTGATGCTTACGCCATCAAGAAAAACAACGTCATCCAGCCACCCAACAGCAGCGCCGCACTGGCGCCTTATCTCGCAGGACTACCGCTGCCGCCCGGCGCAACCGTCACGCCCGATCTGCCCGACCCCGCGAATCCGACCGCGCTGGCCCGTCCTGCCGTGCTCGGCGGTGTCTATGTCAACCAATCTGCACTGCAAACCGATGGCGTTGATATTGACCTGCGTGGCGATGTGGAGTTTGGTGATTACGGCAAGCTCGTGAGCGACTTGTCCGTGACGAAAATCTTCAGTTTCAAAGTCTTGCTGGCCGGCGGAGGAAGCCAGCAGTTTGTCGGCACGCAGGCGCCGTATATATTGTCATCGGGCGCGGGAACGCCGCGCTATCGCGGCAGCTGGACAAATTCTTACGAGATGGGCCCGGCCTCGCTGACGCTTTCGACTTACTACACGAGTGGCTTCGCCTCGACCGGCATCGACCTCACGGGCAGTCCCAATATTTGCTTGTACGCCAACTTCTGTCATGTTGCATCGTTCATCGACATGGACTTGACGGCTCTCTATAAGTTGAACGATCACCTGACTACGTCTTTCACCATTGCAAACCTGCTTGATCGGCTGCCGCCGATCGACCCGGCCGATTACGCAGGGGTTAACTACAACCCCACGTATGCGCAGGCCGGCATCATTGGACGCTTCTTCAAACTCGGGGTGGGCTACAAGTTTTAGCCGACAATAAAGCGGACGTCCTCGGGGAGTTCGCCCGCTTCGATGATGTAGCTCAAGAGCGATCGAGCCGGTCAAAAACAACTTTCATGGCGCTGACGCGATCGATATAGGCGTGCGCCGCGTGGTCCCCGCAGCGTTGACCTTCGATCAGTCGAAACCCCCGCCTGGCAAACTCATCGCCGGCGCCGGCGCCGCAAAGGTGTATCACCGCCGCCAGCCACTGCTTGTGCTGCAATGTCGCGGCGCCGATTCGGTGGCGCTCCAGGATGCTGGCGACGCTGCGGTCGAGATAGGCTGATGTGAGTTCCACGGCGTGACTGGGTATGACCCGGGCATACAGACTGTTGAACCAACACGATTGCCAGTTGTTCCAGGGCCCGTCGGCGACGACGGCGTGATCGCGAATGCAATAACGCCTGGCATCCGCGAAATTACCGTCCGTGATCTGGTACATGCCCACCGCGCTCGAGGCCGGCCGGTACACCTCGAAAGGCTGTGAGGACCAGGACCATCGCCAGTACGTTCGAGCCACGGGATTTCCGGAACCCTCCACCTGGGCAATCGCAGCGAGCAAGTCGGGCGTCATCACGCTGGTCGAATATTTTCGGAATATCGACGCGTATTGCTGCCAGGTCTCCGCCGGCGATTTGTTGAGCGTTCCGCTCACCGGAAAGAACAATTCCGATGGCTTGCGCACCACTTGATAAATCCAATTGCAGAGCAGCCACACCACAAGTATCGCCAGCACACCCATGAAGATCTTCGCCGGGCGCGGCGCCGGGCGCCACCAGCGCCTGACGCGGCGCGCCAGCCGGGCGCTGTGCCGCATGAGCTTTGCGGCGCGGCGCCGGAGCTTGGCGCTGCGGTGAGCGGGATTAGCGGTGCGGCGTGGCATGGGGGGCCACGATGGTGACGCTGTCGGTCTCGGGATCAAAAATGATCTTGGCCTCGCCTCTTTTGAGCTGCGCGATGACCCTCGCCACCTTGTCCTCCAGCGAGAATTCTCTTTCACCGTAGTCGGTGCCCTCGCGCAATACAAAGGATTCGATCACCGCCTGCAGCAACTCCGCCGGCAGCTCGGTGTACGGCACGTCGACGGGCTCGGGAGCTGCATCATCCACTAGGAGTCTTTCCGAGCATGCTGCGTGAGCCCCGTCGGCGCTGCGAGCTTGGCCAGCCAGGTATCGAGCTGGGCCGCAAAGGCATTGCGATTCGCCTGGGTGAGCGGCGGCGGACCGCCGCCCACGACGCCGCTGGAGCGCATCGTGTCCATGAAATCACGCATCGCCAGAACCCCGCGTATGGTGTCGGGCGAATAGCGCTCACCGCGTGGATTGAGTGCCTCGGCGCCCTTCGCGATCACCTCGGCCGCCAACGGGATGTCGGCCGTGACCACCAGATCACCGGCAACGATGCGTTTGACGATCTCGGCATCGGCGACATCGAATCCGGAGGATACCTGCACGGCTCGAACGCTTGGGATTCTTGGAACTTGCAGCGCTTGATTGGCGATGAGCGTGACCGCTACGCCGGTACGCTTCGCGGCGCGAAACAGAATTTCCTTGATTACGCCGGGACAGGCGTCGGCGTCCACCCAAATACTGGCCATCGCGCCGAGAATATCACGCCGACCTCAAGCGTTCCCCGTGTCGGTGCGCGCCGCCAGCATCCTGTGCATCGCGGCGTCATCCCCTTCGCGCTGTTCACGCCCGTCCGCGGCGTACTGCTCTTCCTTGCGAAAGCGGTCGATCACCCGATTCAATGACTCGGCCTCCATGCGCTTCTCGCTCCACTGCGCACGCCGTTTCTCGAACTCCTTGCGGGCGATATCGAGTGATTTCAAATGCTGGTTCAGTGCCTCTCCCAATCGATCGAGGAACGAACGATAGTTCTGCAGCTTGACGGCATCGATGGCGCCGGTGGATTGAGTGGAGTTGCGCACGTATTCGTCGCGATACGTCTGCAGCTGCTCGAGCTGACGCTCCAAATCAGCGACCTTGCGCCCGGCTTCGGCCATGGTGCGGCTCAGGTCCTTCGCGGAGGTTGCCGCGATGTCCTGAATCGGTTCGAAGCGTTTGGACTTCATCATGAGCCGCTCACTATCGGCCGGTTGCCGTAGGAGGCGCCGAGAACTGCGTCACGAGTTGCTTCAGATCCGCGTAACTTCGTTCGATTCCCACCGGTTCGTACATGTCCTGACGCAGGAATTCGAGCATTTTCGGCCACTGCTCGACGGCCAGGTCCACCCGCGCGTCCGAACCACGCCGATAGGCGCCCACGGTGATGAGGTCGCGGTTCTGCTGATAAGTCGAGTACACCTGCCGGAAGCGGTTCGCGAGATCGAGCTGTTCACGCGGGGCGATCTGATGCATCGCCCGGCTGATTGAGGCCTCGACATCGATGGCTGGGTACAGGCCGTTTTCCGCCAATCGGCGCGACAGCACGATGTGGCCGTCCAAAATGGCGCGAGCCGCATCGGCGATCGGATCGTTCTGATCATCCCCTTCCACCAGCACGGTGTAGAAAGCGGTGATCGATCCCACACCGCGGTCGCTGTTGCCGGCACGCTCAACGAGTTGCGGCAAACGCGCGAACACCGACGGTGGATAGCCCTTGGTCGCGGGAGGCTCGCCGATCGCCAGCGCGATTTCGCGCTGCGCTTGTGCGAAGCGCGTCAGCGAATCGAGCAGCAGCAATACCTTCAGGCCCCGATCGCGAAAGTACTCGGCAATGGCCGTCGCCAGCCACGCGCCGTGCAACCGCATCAGCGGCGGATTATCGGCCGGGGTGGCGACGACCACCGCGCGCCTCATGCCGTCGGGCCCCAGGGTATTGCTGACAAAGTCCTGGACCTCGCGGCCGCGCTCGCCGATCAAGCCGACCACGGTGACATCGGCTTTGGTATATCGGGTCATCATGCCGAGCAGCACGGACTTGCCCACGCCGGATCCGGCAAACAGGCCGATGCGCTGCCCGCCGCCGACCGCGAGCAGCGCATTGATGGAGCGCACCCCCACATCGAGCGGATCACGAATCGCGCGCCGCATGAGAGGATTCAGAGGTTCTCCCGTCAATGACACGCGATCCGTGCAGCGCAATTCACCCATTCCATCGAGCGGCCGCCCCGCACCGTCCAACACCCGGCCGAGCAATTCATCTCCGACCGCAACGGTGGACTCGCTGTGCGTCGGGATGACGCGCGCGCCGGGCATCAAGCCGCGGATGTCGCCGGTGGGCATGAGAAATAACTTGTCGCCGGAGAAGCCGACGACCTCCGCTTCGATTTGTTTGCCTTCCGCGGTGTCGACCAGACAGCGCCCGCCCACCGCGGCCTCGCATCCCACTGCTTCCAACGTCATGCCGACCATGCGATTGAGCGTGCCTTCGACCACAAATTCCGGCGCGCTCGCCATGCGCTCGCGCGCTTGAACCAGCGCCTCCAGCCATTTCCTCGGGCGCAGCCCCGCAGGACTAGCCTCGCTCATTCGACCCGCCGCGCGGCGTCGCCGCCTGGCGCTCCGTGCCCAGCAATTCGCTCAAGATGCTGCCGAGCCGGGTCTCGAGCCGTGCGTCGATGCGCGAGGTGACCGTCATGATCTGGCACCCTCCGCGCGCCATCACCGGATCTTCGATGATGGTCCACGCGCGTTCGTTTTCGGTGGGGGCCAGGTGCTGTTTGACCACCGCGGCGTCTTCCGGATGCAAATGCACCCGCACATCGCGCGTCGCTACCGGCAACGCAGCAATGGCTTCCCGAATGATGCCGATGATCTGCGTCGGATCGGTTTTCAGTTCGCGGCGCACGATTTGCCGTGCCAGCGCCATGGCCAAGGTGAGCAGTTCCCGCTCCACGTCCGCATCGAGAACGTCAAATGGCTTGGCCAGGTCGTAGAACATGCCGGCCAGCCGATCCACCTGTGCCTGAACTTCGGCGCGCCCCGCTTCGCGGCCTTCGGCCAAGCCCTGCTCGAACGCTTCTTTGTGCGCTTCCGCCTGCAGATCGGCGAGACCGCCCACGGTGGCCATCCGCGGCTGTGCGGGCGGGCTCTCCATGTTGGGTACTGTCCACAATGCGACGGTCGCCGCCTTTGAATTGGCTTCAGACAAATTCGCCCGCCCCTTTGCCGCCGAGACTGATGGTGCCTTCTTCGGCCATGCGCTGCGCGATCACGATGATTTCCTTCTGCGCCGCCTCGACATCCGTGAGTTTCACCGGACCGCGCGCTTCCATATCGTCCTTGAGGATTTCCGCCGCCCGCTTCGACATGTTCTTGAGGACTTTTTCCTGCACTTCGGGTTCGGCGCCGCGCAATGCCAATGCCAGGGTGTCGGAACCTACTTCGCGCAGCAGCGCCTGGATACCGCGGTCGTCGACATCCATCAGGTTGTCGAACACGAACAGCAGGTCCTTGATCTGCTGATGCATCTCGCCATCGGCCTTTTCGATCCTGCCCAGCTCTTCACTGAGCTTTTCGCGCGCCATGGCGTTCAAGATATTGGCCGCGGTGCGTGCGCCGCCGACGCGCCTCAAGGGCGCGGGCGGCGCGATATTCGCCTGCTTTTCCACCAGCTGGTCGAGTTCCGTCAGCGCCGACTGCGGCACTTCGTTCAAGCTTGCGATGCGCATCAGCACTTCGGTGCGCAGGTCTTCGTTGAGCAGCGGCATGATGGCGGCCGCCTGTTCCGGCTCGAGGTGCGCCAGCACGATGGCTGCGATCTGGGGATGCTCACCGCTGATGATTTGCGCGACGGCTTTGGCTTCCATCCACTTCAGGGCTTCGATGCCTTGGCCGGTCTGGCCGTTCGATACGCGATCGAGCAGCATGTCCGTCTTCTGCTTGCCCACCGCCTGCGTCAAAACCCGGCGCACGTAATCCTGCGATCCGCCGGCGATATTGGCCTTGCCGTCGGCGATGCCGATGAACTTATCGAGCACCGCGCTCATTTGCTCGCGGGACACCTCTTTGAGTTCGGCCATCGCAATGCCCAATTTCTGGACCTCGCGCGCATCGAGCTGCTTCAGCACATTGGCCGCGTCCTGCTCGCCCAGGCTCATGAGCAGTATGGCGGCGCGCTGCGTTCCGGCGAGTTCGTCGTTAGCCATCCGCGGAGACCCAATCCTTCACGACCTGTGCCGCGCGCCGCGGATCCTGCCCCACCAAGGTTCGTGCCGCCGCAATCTGCTGCTCGAAACTGGGCGAAAGCTTGATGGACATTCCCTGACCGGTGAGGCTCAGGCGATCGCCTTCCAGATCATCGCGCGCGCTCACCGATGAGCGGCCTGAGGATTTGGTCAATGACTTCATCAAAGGCCGCAGCACCAGGAATGCCACGACCAGCACCAGTGCGGCACCGACGATTTGCTTGGCGAGCTGCGACGCCCAAGGTTGCTGCCACAGCGGCAGAGCATCGACGGGGCCGATCGCCGCGCCGCTCTTGAAGGCTTGGTTCAGCACATTCAGCTGGTCGCCGCGATCCTCTTTCAGGCCGATGGATTCCTTGATCAGCTGTGTGAAGCGTTTGATGTCCGTCTCGCTCATCGGCACGGTCGTCGCCTTGCCGTCGGCATCAACCTTCTGCCAGTCATCGAGCACCACGCCGACGCTGAGGCGCTTCAATATCCCCACCGGTTGCTTCACATACGAAAGCGTACGATCCACCTCGAAATTACGCGTGCTGCGCTGTGAGCTGGAGGTGGGTCCGGTGCTTGCGGCAGTTTGTGCAGCGGCGATGGGTGCCGCGGCCGGATTTCCCGGCGTTGCCGCGCCCGCGATGAGCGGCGCACCCGACGTGCCCGGCGGCTGGTTGCTCAAGGCACCGGGGATGCCTTCAGCCCCATCCCCGCCCTTGCGCGTCTCGTTGCTGGTCTGTTCGCTGCGTACCGCCGTCTTTTGCGGATCGTAGTTCTCACGCGTCTCTTCAGTAACCGTGTAGTCAAGATCCGCGGTGACGGTCGCGCGCACGCGTCCCGGTCCGATCATGGGCTCGAGCATCTCGATGATGCGCCGCTGGTAGCTTTCCTCGAGCTTACGGGTGTACTCGAATTGGCGGGTGCTGGCGGCTGCCTCGGCATTCTCGTCCGGGGAGTTGAGCAGGGATCCGGCCTGGTCCACCAGGGTCACATCGCTCGCCGCCAATTCCGGCACGCTCGATGCCACGAGGTGCACGATGGCTGCGACCTGGCCCGGTTCGAGCCGCCGGCCGGGATACAACTGCAGCATGACCGAGGCCGTGGCCTTGTGCGCGTCGCGCAAGAACACCGACGGCTTGGGCAGCGCCAGGTGCACCCGCGCGCTCTGCACGCCCTGCACCTTGATGATGGTGCGCGCCAATTCGGTCTCGAGGACCGACTGATAGCGTGCGCTCTCCATCATCGTACTGTTGCCGAGCGCCGATTCCTTTTGAATCATCTCGATTCCCATGGCATCGCTTTGCGGCAGTCCCTGGCTCGCCAGGCGAATGCGCGCTTCCTGCACCTTCGATTCGGGCACCGATACCGCGCCCGACGGGTTGAGTTTGAATTCGATGCCCGCCGCCGTGAGTGCGTCCATGACCTGGCCGCTTTCGCGCTCGGAAAGCTGGCCGTATAGCACGGTGTAGCTTTGCCCTTGCGACCACAGTACCAGCCAGATCGCCGCGGCAACCGCGGCGGCAACACCGGCGAGCAAACCGACCTGCCTCAGTCCGGGAATGTCCGCCAGGCCGCGCGCGGGTGCAGTGGTGGGTACGATGTCAGCCATGGATTAAAACCTCGTAGTCGTTAGACACGGTCTGTCAGACCGACATATTCATTACTTGCTGGTAGGCGTCGACGAGCTTGTTGCGCACCTCGGTCATGGCGCGGAAGGCGAGCGATGCCTTTTGCACTTCCAGCATGACGTTGGTGAGGTCGACGCTCTTGTCGCCGGCTTCGTAGGCACTCGCCAGCGCGGTTGCGTGGTTTTGCATGCTGGCAACGCTGTCCACGGAGCCTTTCATGAGATTGGCGAACGCCGAGGGTTGCGCGGAGGCCGCCGATGGCGCGGACCCGTACGCGGGCGCCTCGGAGATACCGGATGCTCGCGCCTGCAGCGCGCGCATTTCCGCCAACACCTGTGTGATTTGCATGCTGCTCATGATCTACACCGCCATGAATTGTTGTTCGTGCACGCGCGGCACAGTGACGCCCGCGGCCTTGAACTGCTGCAGCTTGTGGCGCAGCGTGCGCGGACTGATGCCCAGACGCTCCGCGGCGAGTTTGCGGTTGCCTCCGGTGATGCGCAGCGTTGCCAAGATCAACTCGCGCTCGCGATCTTTCAGATCGCGGTCCAACCCCAGCTCCTGCGCTGCGACCGGCACCGCGGTTTGCGCAACCACGGCGTTCATCGCGCCGGTATCCAGATCCGCGGCGTCGATCCTGCCGCCGGCGGCCAGCCACGCGGCGCGCTGCACGATGTTGTTCAATTCGCGGGCGTTTCCCGGCCAGTCATACCGCATCAGCTTGTTTTCCGCCTCTGCCGTCAGGCTCAAAGCCGCCTGGCCTGCGCGCGCGCAGGCGAGCATCGCCCGGCGCGCCAGCGGCAGGATGTCGCCGCGGCGCTCGCGCAGCGCCGGCAAGCGCAGCGACATCACGTTGAGTCGATAAAAGAGATCAGCGCGGAAGCGCGCGCCGCGCACTTCCTCCGGCAGATCGCGATTCGACGTGGCAATCACGCGCACATCCAGGCTGACGGTGCGGGTGCTGCCGAGGCGCTCTACTTCACGCTCCTGCAATACCCGCAGGATCTTGGCCTGCAGCCCCAGATTCATTTCTGAGATCTCATCGAGCAGCAAGGTGCCGCCCTGAGCTTGCTCGAATTTTCCCGCGTGCGCGGCCAGGGCGCCGGTGAACGCGCCCTTCTCGTAGCCGAAAAGACCCGCTTCGAGCATGTTCTCGGGGATGGCCGCGCAGTTGATGGCGACAAAAGGCTTGTCGGCGCGCATCGAATTGTCGCGAATGAAGCGGGCGTACACTTCCTTGCCCGTGCCGCTCTCGCCCGTGATCAGCACGGTTGCATCGTTTTCCGCGATCTTGCGCGCCAGGCCCACCAGGCGCCTCGACTCAGGATCGATGGCAATCAGTTCGTTCGGCGTGACCCGCGCGGCCAATTGACGCTGCGCCATATCGATCAGCGCCTGGGCGTCGAAGGGTTTGACGATGTAGTCGGTGGCACCTTCGCGCATGGCGGCCACCGCCTGCGCGACCGTGCCGTAGGCCGTCATCAGCACGACCGGCAGGTACGGGTGCAATCGCTTGATGGTTGACAGCAACTCGTAGCCATTGGCTCCCGGCATGTGCACGTCGGATATCACCAAGCCGATATCTTCGCCGGCGAGCAGCTGCAGCGCGCCGGGCGCATCGGGCGCCGCGAGCGCCGCAAGTCCGGCTGCGCGCAGCGTGTCGAGCAGCGCCTCGCGCAGCGCGGCATCGTCCTCGACCACCAAAACTGCATCGTTCACTTTGCTCATGGATTGTCCTCTGCCGGGAGTTCGATCACGAACGTGGCGCCGCAGGCCGATTCAGCCAAACAAACACTGCCGCCCTGCGCCTCGACCACGGACTTGACGATGGACAGGCCAATGCCGTTGCCGCGCGCGCGGGTGGTAAAAAAGGGTTCGAAAATGCGTTCGCGGATGTGCGCGGGCACGCCGGGGCCGTTGTCGCTCACGACGATTTGCGCGCTGCCTGATAACGTGCGCCGCGCCAGTAATTCCAGATTGAGCGGCGCAACCGCGGCCTGCAGCGCATTGGTGGCCAGATTCAACACCGCGGATACCAGCGAGGGCGCATTGGCGCGCACCATCAGGTCCGGCGCCTGAGTGCGGATCGTCAATCTGTTCCCGCCGCGCAGTGCCGGCCGCAGCCATTGCGCTACCTGTTCCAGCAAGGCACTGACGCTGACGGCTTCGCGTACCGCGCCGCCATGCGCGAAGGCCAGCATGTCATTCACCAGCTTGTCGAGCTGCTTCAGGCTGCCGACAGTCTTTTCCGCGCAGCGCGCCATATCCGCGGCGTTTCGGCCGGCCAGCGTCATTTGCGAGGCGTACAGCAATGCGGCCGCCAAGGGGGTGCGGATCTGATGGGCGAGACCCGCCGCCAATTCGCCCAAGGTCAGCAGCCGCTGTTGACGCGTCAGGAAAGCCTGCATCAGGTGCGATTCGGTCACGTCGGTCAGCAACACCACTTCGCCGCCGTTCTCGAGCTCTCGCTTCGACACGTTGACGAACCGGCCGCTGCGCAATTCCGTGTGTTCGCCCATGCCGCGAGGATTGAGCGCGGCGCGGGCACAGACGCTGCTGAAAAGCTGCCCGAGAAGCGGTTCGCCCAGCAGGTCGATGGCCGCCGGATTGGTTTCCTGGATCTCACCGCGGGTATCGAGCACGAGCACGCCGCCGGGCAAGCCTTTGAGCAAGGCCGACAAACGAGCGGCCAAGTGCGCATTGCCGGCGTGTGCTTCGCCCAGATCCGCCCGCAGCTGCGCCACCTCGCCGCGCAGCGACTCAAAGGCGCCTGACAATTGATCCGAAACGGACCCGAAGGCCAGGAACGCCTCCTGAAGTTCAGAGCGACGGTTTTCGATCAGCGCGAGTGGTGTGGCGGCCATGCCCTGGGAAGAAAGCAACTTCTGTGCCTTGACAGTATTTGTTCTGCCTATCAACCAGTTACGGCGCGATCAACATTCCCTTTTGGCAGGGCGTCAATAATCCGTCAGGCGCTGAGACGGTACTTGCGCAGCTTTTCGACCAGGGTCGTGCGCCGCATGCGCAGCAAGCGGGCCGCGCCGGCGACGGTGCCGTCAGCCTCTTCGAGCGCTTTGCGAATCAGTCCGATTTCAATCGACGACATATGATCTTTCAAATCGATGCCGCCGCGCGGCAGGGCCGCTTCGGTATCAAGCATTTCGTACACCACCGTGCCGGAGTCGAGGTCCGACAGCTGCGGTTGCAGAAGTATCGCGGTTTCCTCGATCGGCTCAGGCCGTGCATCGATGCGCACCTCGCTGCCGAGCCACCCCACCGCGGGGGCGCTGCGATACCGATCGGGCAAATCGACTGCGCCGATGGTTTGAGCCGGGAATAAGATCGCCAGCCTCTCCAGCAGATTCGCGAGCTCCCGCACATTGCCCGGCCAGCGATTGCGGGCAAGACAACCCATGGCGGCTTGGTCCAATTGAATTTTGCGCCCTGCACTATGTCCGTGGCGTTGCACCAGATGCTCGATCAACACGGGCAGATCATCGAGGCGTTCGCGCAAGGGCGGCATCTGCACCGGGAACACGTTGAGCCGATAGTACAGATCTTCGCGGAAACGCCCTGCGATGATGGCGGCGTCCAAATCGCGATGTGTCGCGGCGATGATTCGCACATTGCAGCGGATGGTCTTGTTGCTGCCGACGCGCTCGAAGCTTCGCTCCTGCAATACGCGCAGTAACTTGACCTGCATTTGCAGCGACATGTCACCGATCTCGTCCAGGAAGAGGGTTCCGCCCTCGGCAAACTCGAAACGGCCGAGCCGAGTCGACAAGGCGCCCGTAAACGCACCTTTTTCATGGCCGAACAATTCACTTTCCAACAGGTCTGCGGGGATGGCGCCGCAGTTCACCGGCACGAAAGGATGTGCCGCTCGGCCGGATAGCTCGTGAACGTGGCGCGCCACCATTTCCTTGCCGGTACCGGATTCTCCAAGAATCAGCACATTGGTATCAAAGGGCGCGACTTGCTCGATCAGCCGATGCACCGCCCGCATCGCCTTGGAGGCGCCGCTGGGGCGAAAGCGATGGGCGCCAGGTTGGGTCGGGTGGCCGCTGCGCACGTTTTGTGCTTGTTGCAGCACGGACGACAGCCGGCGCTGTTTGACCGGTGTTTCCAACTGAAACCAGGCCAGGTCGCCGCAGCTCTCGGCAATTTTCGGCAAACCGTCGGCGCTGATGCAAATGACCGGCAGCGGCTGGCGCATCCCGCGCAGCATCGCCACGAGTTCGGAACCCAGCGCGGCCACGGTTTCACGGCGCGCGATGACAGCCAGACATTCCGGCATGTTGCAGTGTGCTGACTGGCGCAGTTCAGCCAGGTCGCGAACGTGGATCGGTTCTAAGTCCAAAAAACGCAACAGCGCAGAAAGCGCGGCTGCCTCTGAATCTGAGGGTTCGATCACAATCACTTTTGCTTCAACCACGACGCGGGGCTCCTTCCCTTTTATTAAAGTGTGACGGGGTGCTCAAATCTCGGGTTCCGTCTTAATTTTTCTTCCTAACCCGTTGAGATCATTCAATCAATGCTGAGGGCGAAGTCATACTAACTGATGAACTTGAGACAAATGCAGTTGGCATACCCCCGTAAAAGGCATAGGGGCAACCCTTAACAATGCGAGCAGTGTTTGTCCTTGGGAGAAGGCCAGGAATTAGTGCGCGGCGAGCCTCGCGCCGGCCACGAGGCGTCGATGGTGCCGGAAAATGAGCTTCTCCAGCATGTCCACGACGGCATCGCTCAAGCCCACGAAGCGCAACTGGGTGGCGCGCGAGTCTTCAATAATGCGTTGGCCGGCAACCACACAGGGAATTCTCAAAGCTTGAGGTAGTGCCGGATTGATATAGATCGACAGCAGCCCGGTGTCTCCGGTGGGAAGGGCATGTTCCCCAAACCACTCCACCGCGTGCGATGACATGCGCATTCGCTCCGCAGGCGGCAGGCCGCTGCTGCGCAGCGCCAGCTCGGCCGTGAGCCGCAATAATATATTGACCTTGTACTCGAGGCGCTGCAGTTCATGCAGCAACGCAGGGGATTCATCTTTCAGCGCTTCATGCACGCGCACCTCATCCAGGGAAGATTCAGCGCCGAGCAGTTGGTGATTGTCGGTATTGAGGCGCGCCAGCACCAACCCTTCCGCAAGCGGACCCGGCGTCCATCCCACCGGGAGTGACTCTTCGAATATCAGACCATCGCCGAGAAATGGCTCAGGCATGGCTCCCTACCGAATACTGGAATACGCAGCGACAGCTCGCCGGCCGACCGCGGCCATATCCATATCGCGACCCTTGCTGCGCCGTTGATGCTCCAACAGACCGATCGTCCGGTCATTCGTCTCGGAGATTCGTTGAAGCAATGCCCGATCAGCGGCATTCACATGCCCGGCTTCGAGCCGAAAGGACTTTAGCAGGTCCAATCGTTCAGCGTCGAGCAACTCCAAAGATTGCAGATTTGCTTGTTCGGCCGCCGCCAGCATTTCCTGGGAAAGAGCCAATGCGCGCGCCAGGCCGGAATCTTCTTTTTCGGCCTTCATCGAGTCTCGACGATCTGGTCCCAGCCGGATTTTACTTTCAGGATCAGCGAGGCCGCTTCCGCGACGATGCCCGAATCATTGGTCACATTGGCGAGCGTCAAGCGCGCCAGCATGTACACGTACAGCGCACGCAGGTTCTCAGCAATTTTTTGACCGCGCTCCATGTCGAGGGTGTTATTGAGATGATCGATCAGGCGAATCGCCTTGCCCAGCGACTTGCCCTTGGCAATGACGTCGTTGAGCGGCATGTTGTTGTCGATGCGGGCCATGCAGCCTTGCGCCGTCGCCAGGTTCTCCAGGATTTGCTCGAACAGGATCTGCACCAGTCTTGCGGGGCTGGCCTCGGCGACCAGTCCGTGGCTGCGTACCGAGCGGTACTGCGCCGCTCCTCGTTGGGCGTACATTGGGGTTTATCCGCCGGTGCCCAAGTTGCCGCTGCCCAAGCTCGAGTTGCTGGGCGAGGTGCCCGATGCCGCGTTCGCGCTGGGGTTGAACTCGGCGTTCAGATACGTCTGAGTTTGTTTGAGCAGCGCGACCGCTCTGTCCATTGCATTGTATTGCGCGGTCAGCCGGGCCGAGTACGCCGCCATTTGCGCGCTCAAGGCCGCTTGCTGCTTCGAGACGTTGGACAAGCCGGTCTGCAGGCCCTTGTTAATCGTGTCGAGCAAGCCGCCGGGCTTGGTGTATCCATCGACCAGATTGGCGATGCTGGTTGCGATGCCGTTGCTGCCGCCGAGCAAATTACCGATCGCAGCGAGGCTCGCGCTCAAGGCGTTACCCAGTTTGGTGTTATCGGTGGCATAGCTGCCGTCGGTGCCGGCGGTGATACCCAGATCCGTCAGTGACTTCACCCCGCCGGAACCGTTCGTCACCTTACCGAGGATATTTTGCAGCTGGTTTTGGAATGATTGCAGGGTGATATTGCCGTTCAGCGGGCCCGCGGTCTGCGTCGACGGATCGTAGCCGGTGAGAGTTTGAATGCTGCTGAGCACGCCGTTCACCGCTGTCACAAACTTGCCGATCGACGCCTGCGCCGACGATGTGTCCGGACTGACGGTCAGTATCGTCGGGGTCGCGACGGCCGAGGCCTGCTGCAATTGGATGGTGACGCCGGTGATCGCACCGCTCACCACATTGCTGGCACTGGTTGCCGCGAAGCCGTTGACCGAGAAACTCGCATCCTGCGCGGCCGCGGTCTGGGTCAGGGCCAGCCCCGCCAGTCCGCCGTCACCACCCGATGGCGTGACGGTGATGGCATTCGCCGCGCCGGTGGCGGTTCCGGTAAGAATCAACCGCGATCCACCGGTGGTCGTGATAATGCTCGCCGTGACACCAGGATTGTTCGCGGCGGAATTGATCTCCGCGGCAATGCCGGACAGCGAGCTGTTGGTCGAATCGATGGTCAGGGAGATGGAACGGGACCCGACCGCGACGGTCAGCGTTCCGGTCCCCACCGCTGCTGCCACACTCGCCTGCGGCTTGGAAGTCAGCGTTGCGGAGGTCGCCAGATTGTTCACCTGCAGCGAATACTGGCCGGCCACCGCATTCGAGGATGTGGTCGCAGTGGCGATGTTCTTGTCGGCGACGGTCGCGTTGAAGCCCGCCAATTGGCTGGGATCTTCGAGCGCGGGCAGGGCGAGCTTCAATGCGTCGAGCGCAGCGGTGAAAGTGCCATAGGCCGAGACCTGCGAGTCGAGCGAGGTTGCCTGGCTCGTCAGCTGCGCCGTCTGGGCTGCGCCAAATGCGGTGGTCAGCGATGACACGATGGCACCGATGTTCAAACCCGAACCGATACCGGTGGAGGTGATCAACGTGCTGGCGCTGCTGGGGGGAATGACTGAACTCATAGGCTTAAGGTCCGCGTTAGTTGCTCAATTTATCGGCAAGCTCGCCCAAGACTTAAGCAAGCGGCGTACCAAAAACCGTATTGAAGCGACGCGCTAGGCGTGCTTGTCGAGGCTGACGCCTGAAATTCCGACGCTGCGCGCCAAGGCTGCAAACTCGCTGGCCGGAAATTCGCCAACCACCTCGCCGGTGGCGGGATTGATTTGTTGGATGACCTTGCCGTCCGAGGACGGATCCACCCGAAATTGATCAGGTCTTCCTGAATCGTTGAGATGCTTATTGAGGAGCGCGACCTGGGCTCGCACGTTCGCTGCGGGGGCCGCGGGCGCCGGCTTGCCGGGTTGCGGCAAAACCTTGCCGCTGTGCTGAACCGCCGCCGCAGGCGGCTGACTTACGTGCACGAGGCTGATCGCCGGCAGCTTTACCGTCTGTCCATCGCTCGCCATGGTTACACCTATTTACTAACCGCCCTACCTCTACCGTCTGTTCGAACTCCATTCGAAGACCACGGCCCGAACCTTAAGTCGGTTCGAGCCGTGGGATTTATCGACTATCTTTCAACTATCGGCTGTTACTGCAAAAGCTTGAGAATCAACTGGGGCTGTTGGTTGGCTTGCGCCAGCACCGAGATGCCGGCTTGTTCCAACACGTTGGATTTCGTCAAGTTCGCCGTTTCGGCCGCGAAGTCCGCATCCTGAATGGTGCTGCGCGATTGCGTCAGGTTCTGTGCAGTTGACTGCAAGTTACCGACCGCCGCCGTGAAGCGATTCTGGATGGCGCCCAATTGGCTCTGAAACGCGCTGACCGTCGCCAGTGCCGCATCAACTGAGGAGATGGTGCTATTCGCACCGGCCACAGTCAGTACGTTCTGGTTGGCGAGGGTCGCCGTCGCGCCTGAACTCGTTGCGCTCAACGCAGTTGCGCTGCCGCTGACGAAACCTAAGGTCACCGCGCCGCCCGTCGTGCCGACGTCGGTGATCGTGACCGGCTTCGAATCGGTCAAGGTGACCTTGCCGGTGAGCGAGGAGCCCGTGCCGGCGAGTGCCAAAGTGGTGCCGAGGCCCGAGCCCAAGCCTGCTGCTGCGCCCGTGCCGCCGCCCGCGACGCCCAAAGCGACGGTCTGCGTGGTGACGATATCGCTACCGTCGGTGTTGCTGAGAATCAGCGCGCCCACTGTGCCGTTCGCAGCAACCGTGTTGACGGCGGCCGTGACACCGGTGGTGCCTGAGAACAGGTTGATCTGCGCAGCGACTGCCGCGCTCGTCAAGGTCTGACCGACGCCGACGTTGCCCGTGCCTGAGAAAATGGCCGTGCCATTGATGCTCAAATCGAACGTGCTGGCAGTAGCGCCCACATTGCCTGCGCCCGTGCCGTTGGTGCCGCCGGAAATGGTCGAGAACGCCGTGTTGTCGACCACGCTGGTCGCGGCACTCGCAGTGAGCCCCTGTAAGCCGGCGCCGTTGATGGCGCTTGCCTTGGCATAGGCCGAGCTTGCGCCCTGGTATGTGGTCGAGCCGACGAAGCTGGCGGTCGAACCCACGGTCACCGTTGAGGTGCCGTCGCCGATCGTCACGGTGGACGTGCCGCTCAAACTGCCGGCCGTAACCGCAGTTCCGGTTGCCGTCGAGAACTGACCGATCTGGTTAGCGGCAACGCCCTGTTGCAGACTGACGGCAATCGTGTTGCCGACGTTGGCGCCGACCTGATACACGGTCGTGCCGCTCGAGCCGTTGAGGACGTTCAAGCCGTTGAACGTGGTCTGCTGCGCGATCTGCGTGATTTCCGCAATCTGCTGCAGCACTTGGTTATTGAGCGCGGCGCGGTCCGAAGCGCTGTTCGAGCCGTTGGCCGATTCGACCGCCAGGGTGCGAATGCTCTGCAGGTTGTTGACGATCGTATTCAGGGCGCCCGCCGTTGTTTGGGCTTCCGATACGCCGTCGTTCGCATTTCTGACGGCCTGATTGGTGCCGTTGATCTGCGTGGTGAATTGCTGACTGATCGCGAGGCCCGCGGCATCGTCGGAGGCGCTGTTGATGCGCAAACCCGAGGACAAACGCTGCAAAGCCTGCGACAGCGAAGCCTGCGCACCCGACAGATTGTTCTGCGCGTTCAGCGAATTGATGTTGGTATTTAGAACTAGTGACATTGATGACTCCTGAAAGTTTAACCACCGGCCCTTAGGCCCCATGTGTTCACTTCACCCCTGCGGGCGGACCGGTGACACATTCAAAGTCTTTATCGGACCGTCTCGGGGGTTCTTGAGGGGAAACCGCGATTTCCGGTGCGGCTTTATTTGCGCCAAGTCGCAAAATTGACGACTTGAATTTGACAGTGTGAATTGGCCCGCGGCGGGCAGCCGCGGCCTCTGCGCCCTGTTATCGGCCGGGAATTCCGGTTTTGGAGTACAATTTCGTCCCGAACCTGCCATCCGTCCGCAATACCGTGAAAACCGCTACCCGCAAGAGCCCGAAAGTGGGCTTTGTCAGCTTGGGCTGTCCCAAGGCACTGGTCGACTCCGAACGTATCCTCACCCGCCTGCGGGCTGAGGGGTATGAGGTTGCGGCCACTTATGGCGCCGCGGACCTCGTCGTCGTCAATACCTGCGGCTTCATCGATTCTGCGGTGGATGAGTCGCTGGAGGCGATTGGCGAAGCGCTGGCGGAGAACGGCAAAGTGATCGTGACCGGGTGCTTGGGCGCCCAGCCGCAGAAAATCCTCGATCGGCATCCGCAAGTGCTCAAGATCACCGGCCCGCAGCGCTATGAAGAAGTGGTTGCGGCAGTGCACGAACATCTGCCGCCGAAACACGAACCGTTTGTCGATCTGGTCCCCGCGCAGGGCATCAAGCTCACGCCGCGCCACTATGCATATTTAAAGATCTCGGAAGGCTGCAACCATCGCTGCAGTTTTTGCATCATTCCCTCCATGCGAGGCGACCTGGTCAGTAGGCCCATCGGCCAGGTGCTGCGTGAGGCTGAACAACTGGTGCGCGCCGGCGTAAAGGAGATCCTCGTCATCTCCCAGGACACCAGCGCCTACGGCGTCGACCTCAAATATGCAGCCCAACCCTGGCGAGACGTCGAACGCCGCGCCCGCTTCTATGATTTGGCGGCTGCGCTCGGCGAATTGGGCGCCTGGATCCGCCTGCACTACGTCTATCCCTATCCGCACGTCGATCAGGTCATCGAGCTGATGGCGGCGGGCAAGGTACTGCCCTATCTGGATATCCCCTTCCAGCACGCCAGCGCCCGCATCTTGAAATTGATGAAGCGGCCCGCGGCGGCTGAGAATACCCTGGAGCGCATTGCGGCCTGGCGCAGGGTGGTGCCCGACATCACCATTCGCAGCACGTTCATCGTGGGTTTCCCGGGTGAAACCGAGCAAGATTTCGAGGAATTGCTCGATTGGATGCGAGTGGCGCAGCTCGATCGCGTGGGCTGCTTTGAGTACTCACCGGTCGAGGGGGCGGCGGCCAACGCGCTCAAGGAAGCGCCGGTCCCCCCGCAGCTGAAGGCCGAGCGCCGCGCCCGCTTCATGGAACTGGCGGCAGAGATCAGCGCCACGCGCCTCAAGCAAAAGGTCGGCCGCACCATGCCGGTGCTGATCGACCGCATCGACCACGACGGCAACAGCGCCGTTGCCATCGCGCGCTCCAGCAGCGACGCCCCGGAAATCGACGGCACGGTGAGAATCGTGGGCGCTCGCGGCGCCGCCAAAGCCCTCATGGTGGGTTCGCTGGTCGACGTGCAGATCACCGCGGCGGGCGACTATGATCTCGAAGCCAGACTGATCCCCTGATTTTGCAACCCCGGTACGCAAGGCGCGCACCTTTTTTCGGAGAACACCATTGGAAATTTCCGCAGATAAAGTCGTACTCATTCACTACACCCTTAAAGACGCTGAGGGCGGCGTGATAGACACCTCCGCCGGCAGTGAACCGCTGGCCTACATCCAAGGGCACGGCAACCTGGTGACGGGCCTGGAGAAGGCGCTCGAGGGCAAGTCTGACGGCAGCAGCGTCGCGGTGTCGGTGCAGCCTGAGGAAGGCTATGGCAAGCATGATCCTGCGTTGATCCAACGCGTGCCGAAGCGCACCTTGCAAGGCATGGGGGAGGTCAAGAAGGGCATGCAATTCCAGGCGCGGACGCCGGACGGCATGCGCCTGTTTACGGTGACCGGGGTCATGGGCGACATGGTGACGCTCGACGGCAATCATCCGCTCGCCGACAAGACCTTGCATTTCGATGTGCAAGTCGTGGCGGTGCGCGACGCGACGAGCGAAGAACTGGAGCATGGTCACGTGCATGGCGCCGGCGGGCACCATCACTAGGAGCGGCTCTTCAGCCGGCTGCTACAGAAATTTGAACAGCGACAAGCCCTGCGTCAGGTTGAAGGCCTGCAAGGCAGCGCTCAACGTGGTGTTCTGCTGATCCAGCGTGGTGATGGCTTTCGCGAAATCCAAGCCCTGCAAGGTGGAGATGGACTGCTGCAATTGCGTTTGCGAAGCAGTTGCGACCGACTGCTGCGTCGTAATCGAATTGAGGCGCCCACCGACCATCGCCCGGACGTTGGAACTCTGGGTCAGCGCCTGATCGATGTTGTTGATCGCAGCGTTGATCGAATTATTGAGCGCGGTCGAGGATGACGCGCTGGTCACGCCGCTTTGCAGCGCGGATACCAAGTTCTGCACGCTCGCGAACACACTCTGATTGGTGCTGGGCGCGAGGCTGAATGAGTCGCCGTTGGCGGGCTGCCCGCTCAGGGTCACCTGCACGCCGTTGAATGCAATCGTGCCGCCGTCGGTGTAAGAGCCCGTCGCCACCACGGTCGCGCCCTCCGTTACCGTGTAAGCGCCGGCCGCTGCAAAGGCAATCGCATAGGTGCCGCCATCATAGGCGGCCGGATTCGACACCGTCGTCGCGCCCACAATGCCGGATCCTGAGTTGAGTGCATTGGGAGCGACGGTGAACGTGCCGTTGCCGGTTTTGATCTGATTGAAAACGGTATCGCCATTGTCGCCGTCGGCCACGGTCTGACCCGCCGCGATCTGTACCTGGCGCTGCCCCTGGTCGCCGTTATACGTCGCGCCCGCGGCGCTCAACGTGAACGGTTGTGCCTGAGATGCGAATCCGCCGAAAATATATTCGCCGTTGCCGTTCTGCGTATTGGCCAAAGCCAACAAGCTATTTTGAATCTGCACCGCCTGCGTTGCGATGGCGCTGCGATTGGAATTCGTCAAAGTCCCGCTGTTGGCCTCGAGCGCCAAGGTGCGCAGCGCCTGCAATTGGCTCTGCACCTGCGACAGCGCATTGTCCTCGGTACTCAAATTCGTTTGCGCGCTGGTGGCGTTGGTGCCGTATTGCCGGCTTTGCGCGAGCGCCTGATTGTAGTTGTTCACGGTTCCGGCCGCGGTGGGATTCTGCGACGCGGTGGTGAACTGCAGGCCGCTCGACATTTGATTTTGCCCCTGGTTGATGCCCGATTCCAGCGCATTGATCGACGCCAGGAACTGCGTTTGATTGAGGCCTTGTGTTACGCGCATGGCTGTCGTCTCCTTAACCCTGGTTCACTGCGCTGATCAACGTCGTGAATAAGCTGTTGCCGATGACCAATGCCCGCGCTGCTGCCTGATAGGCCTGTTGCCATTGCAATAAGCTCGCCGCCTCTTCATCGAGATTCACGCCGCTGGTCGACTGCACGCTGCTGAGCGCCTGCGCATTCACCGCGCTTTGAGCGGTTTGCGCCGTGTTGATTTGCTGCGCTTGACTGCCCAAACCCGTGATCAATCCGCTGATGCCGCCGGTGATGCTGGTGGTGCCGTTTTGCAGCACGCCGACATTTTGCTGATTGGCCGCGGCCAGGGCATTGCGATTGTCGCCTGTGCCGCCCGCATTGCCGGAGACGGTAAAGGTATCGCCGGCGGCCGGTGCGCCGTTGATCTGCACCTGCCAGCCATTCACATTGATATTGCCGCCGCTGGCAAAGGCTACCGCAGGCCCGCCATTGACGGAAAAGCTGCTGGGAGGATTGGCGAACGTGATGGTGACGGGTGTCAGTAAATTCGAGTTGGTTGAATCCAGCACCGTGCCGGCACTGATGCCGGCCGCCCCGGTATTCGTACCGGCCGCCGCGGTCTTGATTGCGCCGGCGGCGGCAATTTGCGAAGGATTGCTCAGCACCACCTTCAGACCCGCCGCGGCGCTCGCCGTGGGCTGAACCAGAAATTGATCGCCGTTCGCGGGAGTGCCCGAGAGAACGATGGCTATGCCGGCGGCGGTGTAGGGACTGGACACGGTGCCCGCACCCGCGGGTGTCACGCTGGTACCGTCGCTGGTGTTGGTCAGCTTGGGCGTGCCGCCGACAAAGGACAGGACGTAGTCGTTCGCAGTCAGCGCTCCCAATCCAGTCGGACTCACGCTGACGCTCGCGGTCACCGCATCGGTGTTGCGCGAGGATCCGGTGGCGAGCGGCGCAGTCACTGCGAAAATGTTGGCGCCCAAGTTGCCGCTCAAGTCCAAACCCTGCGCCTGCTGTGAATTGACGGTCCGAGACAGCGCCGTGGCGACTTGCCCCAATTGATTCAACGCCGGATTGATGACCTGGGCGCGCGCCGCCAACAGGCCGCCCAAATCGCCGGAGGTGATGTTGTTGCTGATGACCGCGCTGGAGGCCGTGTTGCTGATTTCCAGCTGCGTCGCATTGAATTGATTTGCCACGGTGGTCAATGCGGTGGTCTGCCCTTGAAGCACCAGCGGCTGTCCATTGCCGACGAACACGTTCAAGGCGCCATTGGGGTCCGTCGTGGTGCTGATGCCGACCAACTGCGACAGGTTGGAGACGAGTTGATCCCGCTGATCCAGCAGCTCGTTGGGCGGCTGGCCGCCGTCCTGGGCCGTACCCGTGACGATCTGGCCATTCAATGCCGAGATCGCCTTCGCGATGGAATTGATTTGCGTCACATCGGCCGTGATCCGCGAGTTCACATCGGTGTTCAGCGAATTGAGCTCGCCGCTGGCGTTTTGAAAGCTGCTGGCGACACTTTGCGCCTGCCCGATCAGGGCCTGGCGCGATGCCGTGGACGTTGGATTGTTGGCCACGTCGGAGAAGGCGCTGTAAAAGCTCTGCAGCGCGGTGCTCAAGCCCCCCAAGGTGGTGCCGAACAGATTGTCGATCTGATTGGAGTAGTTCTGCAACGCGTTGAGCTGGCCCAAGCTGCTCTGCGACGTGTTCAACTGATTCGCTGCCGCCTGACTGAAGGCGCGGTTGATGCCGGAAACCACCACGCCGGCGCCGATGGTAGCCGCGCCGTTGGATTGCGGTACCGCTTCGGTCAGATTGACGGTTTCGCGATCGTAGCCCGGCGTGCTGGCATTGGCGACGTTATTGCTGGTGACGTTGATGGCGTTTTGAAACGCCTGCAGCGCCGAGACACTGATTCCAAACACATCTGACACGTTGTCCGACCTCCGTCAGTTCCTATTCACCAGGCTAGAAGACAATATCGGCACCTGATGGGGTTTCTATAGTGCTGCGACGCGGGCGGCCAATGCCGACTGCAAGGTGTCGCTGCGCAGAATTTGATTCAACTTATTCGCGTACTCAGGATCGGTCGCATAGCCGGATTTGCCCATGCCGGCGATATACGCACCGGCAGTGCCGCCGGCTGCGATCACGTCCCGATACCGCGGCGAATTCTTCAGCAAGCTCGCGAAATCGTTGACGCTTTCCTCGATTGAACCGTACGCCCGAAACGTCGTGCGCCGCGGTGTCGCGACGCCATTGGCGACTTCCATGGTGTCGGCGCTCGCCCGCGCCCCTGCCCACTCCTCGCCCGCCTTGATGCCGAACATGTTGTGACTCAAAGAGCCGTCGGCGTTGCGCGGCATGCGCTGGCCCCACCCGGTCTCGAGCGCCGCCTGCGCCAGCATCCCCAGGGGGTCCACTCCCAGCGCACGGGCGGCGCGCGTAATCGGCGGCAGCACGCGATGCACGAATTCCGTCGGTGTAGGCGAGGCGGCTGACGTAGGCGCCGAGGCTGACGCCGGCACGCCGGGCGTCAATTTAGGCGCAGCAGCCGCAGGCTTGCCCACCAGCTGGCGCTTCAGCAGCCGGCTTATCCCCAGGTCTGTGTGCTGACTGATGCTCAAGGCCACCTGCTTGTCGAACATGTCCTGGTACATGCCCATTTCGTTACTGCTGGTTGCCTCCGCGGAGGTCGCGTCGCGCATGCTCTTCAGCATCATCTGCAAGAACAAGGCTTCGACTTGTTTGGCGACTGCGCTGATGGCCTCGGGCGAATTCGGATCCCGCTTCAAAGCCGCCAGGCCATTGGCGTCCGTGTACGTCGTCGCCGCGGCGGTGTCGATCGGTGCGCCGCCAAGCGCCGGCAGCGTCGAAGTGGTGGGCGGCAAAGTAGTCATTTAAATGACGATGAGCTCGGCCTGCAGCGCGCCGGCTTCTCTCAGTGCCTCGAGAATGGCGACCAGATCGCCGGGGGCGGCGCCGACATCGTTCACCGCGCGCACGATTTGATCGAGTTCCACGCCGGGCTTGAACAAGAACATGCGATTCGATCCCTGGTCCACCTTGATGGTCGAGTTGTTCAGAACCACGGTCTGGCCCAGCTTGGAGAGCGGGTTCGGTTGACTCACGGTCTGCTCTTCTTTGATGGTCACCGACAATGAACCGTGCGATACAGCGGCCGGGGTCACGATGACATGGCTGCTGATCACCACGGTACCGGTGCGCGAGTTGATGATCACCTTCGCCGAGGCGGCGCCCGGTTCCACCTCGAGATTCTCAACCATGGACAGAAAGGCCACGCGCTGCGTGATATCAAGCGGCGCACGCACACGGATGGAACTGCCATCCATCATGCTGGCAATGCCATCGCCCATGCCCTTGTTGACGCTCGCCACCAAGCGAGTCGCCGTGGTGAAATCCGGATCGTTCAAGTTCAGCGTGATCGAATCTCCCTGCGCGAACTGCGAAGGCACCGCGCGTTCCACGGTGGCGCCGTTCGGGATGCGGCCCGAGCTCGGCACGTTTACCGTGAGCTTCGAGCCGTCTGTGCCCTCGACGCCGAAGCCTGAGACGATGAGATTTCCCTGAGCAATCGCGTAGATCTGTCCGTCGAGTCCGTGCAGGGGCGTGACCAGCAGCGACCCGCCGCGCAGACTCTTCGCATTGGCGATGGAGTTGACGGTGATGTCGATGGTCTGGCCCGGCTTCACGAAGGCCGGCAGCACGGCGTGCACGGCCACGGCCGCGACATTCTTCAGCTGCGGCGTGACATTGGCCGGGACAGTAATGCCCAGCTGCGCCAGCATGTTGTTGAGGGATTGCACCGTGAAGGGCGCCTGGCTGGTCTGATCGCCGGTGCTGTCGAGCCCAACCACCAGCCCGTAGCCTACCAACTGGTTGGTCCGCACGCCCTGGATCTGCGCCATGTCCTTGATGCGTTCCGCCTCGGCAAGCGGCGAGGTCAGAAGCAGGAACAGCGCCGCGCAGATGCCTTTGGTGAAAATTTGTGCGCTCATATTCAGTACGGTGCGAATGCGGAGTTGAAGAATCGGGCGAGCCAGCCCATGCGGTTGGCGGCGTCGATGACGCCCTTGCCCGAGTAGCTGATGTGGGCGTCCGCGACCTTGTCGGAGGTGACGGTGTTGTCCGTCGTGATATCCGCGCGGCGCACGACGCCCGACACATGCACGAACTCATCACCCTGGTTGAGTCTCAAGGTCTTGTCGCCCTGCACCACCAAATTTCCGTTCGGCTGAACTTCCATCACGGTGACCGTGAGGCTGCCCGCCAAGGTATTTCCTTGGGTGCTCGACCCCGAACCGTCGAAACTATCCGCGCCGGACAGCGTGGTGGTGAAAATCGGTACGCCCGAGGCCGTGATGGTCCGTCCCATCACGGTGGGCCCGGTGTTGTTGACGGCGGTGGCCTTGGCGGTCTTGGTCGCCGCGCTCTTGCTGGCGTTGGTCGATTCGGTCAAGCGAATCGTCAGCACATCGCCGACGCGACGCGCCTTGAGATCCGCGAACAGTTCAATTTGCTGCCCTTGCTGAAAGATCGCTCCATCAGTGCGCGGTGTCGGCGGCGGCAATACGCGCGCCACCACCGGATCGGGTTTGGGCGGCTTCGACGGCAGAAAGCCACAGGCCGATACTGCGCAACACAGCAGCAAGGTGAGGAAGCGGATCATGCCAGATTGGTCGTCAGGTATTGCAGCATCTGATCGGTCGTGCTGATGGCTTTCGAGTTCATCTCGTAGGAGCGCTGGCACTCGATCATGGAAACCAGCTCGGTCACCGAATTCACGTTCGAGGTCTCGAGAGCGCCTTGCGCAAGGGTACCCAGCCCATTCGTACCTGCGGTGCCGACTTGCGGTGAGCCGCTGGCGGCGGATTCCACCAGCAAGTTGTTGCCGGTGGGCTGCAGGCCTTGTTCGTTGATGAAATCGGCCAGTTGGATCTGGCCTACCTGCGTTCCCTTGGTATTGGTCGCCGACGTGACCGTCACGATGCCGTCGGCACCGATGGTGACCGACTGCGTGCCCGCGGGAATGTTGATGGCCGGTTGCAGCGGGTAACCGCTCGCCGTCACGACGTTGCCTTGGTTGTCCAACGAAAATGTGCCGTCTCGCGTATAGGCGATCGTGCCGTCAGGCATGGTTATCTGCAGGAATCCGCGTCCGTTCACCGACATGTCCAAGGAGGCGCTGGTTTGCAGCACGCTTCCCTGGGTGTAGTCCTTCTCGGTGGCGACGATGCGCACGCCGGTGCCCAGCGTGAGGCCCGTGGAGTACTGCGTGTTCTGCGTGCTTTGCGCGCCGACCTGCCGGATGTTCTGGTACATCAGATCCTGGAATGCGGCGCGCCCCGCCTTGAAGCCCGTCGTATTGGTGTTCGCCAGATTGTTGGCGATCACCGCCATGCGGGTGGTTTGCGCGTCGAGGCCGGTTTTTGCAGCCCATAATGCAAGATTCATTGGATATTTCCTTATCCGTTACGAGGCCAACATCATGCGTTCGGCACTTTGTTCATTCGTATCGGTTGAGTTCATGCTCTTGATCTGAAATTCATACAGGCGCTGCAGCTCGATCATGCTGATCAGGGACTGCGCCGCGTTGACATTGCTGGACTCCAGCATTCCGGAGGTGACGGAAACCGTTTCATCGGTCTTCGCCTTGCCGCCGCTCTTCAAGCGCAGCAAGCCGTCGGCACCCTTTTGCAGCGTGGCTGTCGGTGGGTTGACGAGCTTGATGCGATCGACCTGCGTCACGGCGAACGGCGCGGATCCTTGCGGCACGACCGATACCGTACCGTCGGCGCCGATGCTCACCACGGTGGAGGGCGGAATGATCAGCGGTCCGCTCTCGGTCAACACCGGCAATCCGCCGGCGGTGGTGACCGCGCCGACGGGTGAGACCCGCAAGTCGCCGGCGCGCGTATAAGCTTCCTGACCATCGCTGCCGCGAACCGCAATGAAGCCTTTGCCGTTCACGGCGATATCAAGATCGCGCCCGGTGCTCTCCATGGTGCCGGCGGAAAAATCCGTCCCGGAATCACCGGCCACGGCGTTGACGCGCGTGGCGTAACCCGGACCGTAGATCGGCTCGCTGTCGAACGAAACGGCGTCGGCGCGAAAGCCGATGGTGCTGATGTTGGCGATGTTGTGGTTGTTGACGGCCTGCGCTTGCATGATTTGCTTCGCGCCGGTCATCGCCACATAGAGTCCTCTGTCCATGATTAATGCGTGATGTTAATGACGGTTTGGGAGAGCTGATTCGCCGTGGTGATGACCTGGGCGTTGGCCTGGAAAGCGCGCTGCGCCGTGATCATGGTGACCAGTTCGGTGGTCAAGTCCACGTTCGAGCTCTCGAGCGCGCCGGATTGAATGGCGCCGAATCCGGCCGAGCCCGCGGTGCCCGAGATATGCGTGCCGGACGTGAAGGTCTCAGCCCAGTTGGTGTCACCCAACTGCTTCAAGCCCTGGGGATCCGGAAAGTTCGCCAACGCCAATTGTCCCAGCTGGGTGGAACGGCCGTTGGTATAGACCGCCGACACGACTCCCGTCGGATCGATGGAGACCGTGCTGAGTTGCCCGGTGGCGAACCCGTTCTGAATGATGGAAGTCACACCGAAGCCGCCGCCGAATTGCGTGCTCTGGGCAAAATTGAAGGTCATGTTCATCGCGGCCGCACCATCCGTGGGTGTGAAGCCCGGGAAGTTCAGCGCACCGCTCGCCGGCGGCGTGACTGCGCCGGTGGGGGAGAACTGCAGCTGATTGGTGGTGCCGTTCAACACACCATTGACCGTCATATTGACGTTCCACAAACCGGCCGTGGCGGATTGCGTGAAGAAAAACGTGGCTGGAAACGAGTTGCCCAGCGAGTCGTACACCGTGGTCGAGGTGGATTGATTATACGTGGCCGGATTATTGGGGTCGAAAGCGCCGCCGGTGGGCGGAAGCGTGCCGGCCGGCAAATTCAAGACCACATTCCCTCCGGTGGTGGCCAGCGGCGTGCTCTGCGCGGTCTGCAAATTCAGATCCGACAACGCGCCGGTATTGAATCCGCCCGTGGTCGTGGGCGGATAGACCTGCAGCGCCTGTCCGGTGGCGGTCACGACATTGCCGTTCTTGTCCTCGGAGAATTGCCCATTGCGCGTATAGACGATGCCGCTGCTCGGGTCCAGCAGGGTAAAGAAGCCGTCGCCGCTGATCGCGAGATCGAGGTTCGATCCGGAAGTGCTGATATTGCCCTGGGTAAATTGCTGCGCCGTCGTCGCGAGGCGTACGCCTTCCCCGACTGCAGAAGTATTGAGGTTCACTGCGCCGGCGGCGAATACATCGGCGAATTCGGCGCGCGACTCTTTGAACCCGACCGTATTCGAGTTGGCAATGTTGTTGGCGGTGACGTCCAAATCCGAGCTCGCCGCCGTCAATCCCGATAATGCAATGCTGAAAGAAGCCATGTTTTATTCCTCGATGAATTAGTTGGAGATCTGCTGGACGCTGCTGAACGGCACACTGCCGATTCCCGCCACGTTCAAGGTCAGTCCCGTTGATCCCGCACCCATGCTGACGCTCTCCACCGTGCCATTGACGAGCGTGGTCGCTGCCGTGCCGCCGTTCGTGGCGCCCGCGTACTGCGCGCTGAGCGTGTAAGTTCCCGCCGGCGCCTGCGCCCCGGTGTTCGTCTTGCCGTTCCACGAGAAGCTGGTGAGACCGGCAGGCTGCGCGCCCAGATTGACCTGGCTGACCAGCACCCCGCTGCTGTCGCTGATGTTGAGCACCACTTGCGAGGTGGTCTGCGGAACATTGACGGCGCCGGTAACCGTCGCGCCGGCCGCCACGGTGGCCGTGCTGCTGTTGACCAGTGCCTGGTGGCCCAATAAAGAGGAGGCTTGCAGCGCCTGGCTCGAGGAGAGCGAACTCGATAATGAGCTGAACGAGGTGTTGAGCGACGTGATGCCCTGCACTTCGCTGAGCTGCGCGAGCTGGCTCAAGAATGTATTGCTGTCCACCGGGCTGGTCGGATCCTGGTTCTTCAGCTGCGCCAGCATGAGGGTGAGAAAATCCGTACCGCCGAGGGTGGTGCCGGTGGTCGCGGGCGTTGAACCCGTGCCGCCCGTGCCTGCAGCGCCCCCGGCGCTGCCCGTGCCGCCGGTGCCGTTGGTTCCCGTTCCGGTGCCCGTCGGCGGGACTGCGGCGTGTGTTCCATTGATAATCATTGGTGCTTACCTT
>DASQPK010000050.1:0-8410 GCA_035643995.1 Steroidobacteraceae bacterium
GTGCACCCCGCGAATGCGATGACGCAAGCCGCGGCGAGAGAGACCTTTAGTGTTGATGTCAGATTCATAAAAATATTCCCCTAGGGTTAATTCATTCGTGTCGGAAGACTCCGATGTGTTGCCACAGCGGTACAGGCCCGATAGGGACCCACCCGCGTCGCAGCACAGTCCTACATAAAGCCAAATTCGCGCCGCGATTGCAACTGAAAATCGCGATTTGTCGGTATATCAAGACGCTTTTCTGCGTAGTTCATTTCTGACAAGCAAAAAAAGCACTAAAAATCCGCCATGTAATGAAAATTTTACAGGGCTCGCGTTTGGATGGCAGGGCCCGCATTGCGCGAACGGAATCCGTCCCATGCCGACAATCAATCGTTCCCGCGCCAAATGTTTCTTCAAAGAAATACGCCGATGCAGTCCATGCTGGTCATGGAATTCGGGCTGGCCTCTTGGGTGGAATTCGTTGCGAGGCGTGGCCGTCGAAGTCATGGTTGTCGAGGATGAGATGCGGCAAGAATGCGATCTCGAATGAACCGAGGGTGACTGCCGCAGGCCGGAGCAGCGAAAGCTGGCAGCAGGGGAGTCTCGCGGGCGGGGAATCTTTGGATTTAAGGGGTCTGACTTGCCAACGCTCGCAGACTGTATATAATAACAGTCACTGTCTACATATACAGGTGATGCATGTCGGACCTTACGCCCCGTCAAACTCAGATCCTTAGACTGATTCAAAACGCCATTTCCGAAAGCGGCATGCCACCAACCCGTGCGGAAATAGCGCGTACGCTGGGTTTCAAATCACCGAATGCTGCCGAAGAACACTTGCGTGCCCTGCAGCGCAAAGGCGTGATCGATCTGATTCCGGGAGCTTCTCGCGGCATTCAACTCAAAGACATTCTGCGTGAACAATTGGGTCTGCCGCTCATCGGCCGCGTCGCTGCCGGCCGCCCGATCCTGGCCGAAGAGCATATCGAAAAGCGCTATCAAATCGACCCGCAATTATTCCAGCCGCAGCCGCATTATCTGCTGAAGGTGCAGGGCATGAGTATGAAAAATGCCGGCATCTTGGACGGTGATTTAGTGGCCGTGCATCGCACGCCTGAGGTGCGCAATCGTCAAATCGTGGTCGCGCGTTTGGAAAACGAGGTCACGGTCAAACGGTATCGGCAAGAAGGCACGATCGTATGGCTGCTGCCTGAAAACGCCGACTTCGAACCCATTCGCATCGATCTCAAAGAACAACCCATGATTATCGAAGGGGTGGTCGTCGGTGTCCTGCGTCGCGGCAAAGACGTGGATGCTGCGTGAGTCAAGACTCGGCGATATTTTGGCCGATGCGCGTGTCTGGAAGTTAAAAGACGCCTCGGCTGCCCCCGCTCGTCCGGTTTGGTCCACCGGTTCAAGCTCGCTGGATGCCCGCTTGCCGGGGGGTGGGTGGCCGACGGCGTCGCTCATCGAGGTGTTGCTGGATGAGACCGGTCTCGGCGAAGTGCAGCTTTTTTTGCCGGCGTTGGTGGCATGCCAACGCAGCACCCAAGCCAGTGGTGAAGCGCCATGGCTGGTTTGGATTGCACCCCCCCATGAACCTTATGCGCCTGCCTTGGCGCAGCAGGGGATCGAACTGGGGCGTTTGCTGGTGGTTCGGCCCAGTACTGCCACCGAGGCTTTATGGGCCGCTGAACAGGCTTTGAGTTCCGGTGTCTGCGCTGCCGTTTTGCTCTGGCTGAAGGGTACCGATGATCGCTGGCTGCGGCGCTTGAAGCTCGCAGCCGAAGCCGGCGGTTCGCTCGGCGTGTTGTTTCGTCCCGCGAGACATCGTTTTGAATCCTCACCCGCCAACTTGCGCTTGAGTTTGAGCCGGGGCAAGCATGAGGCGCATGTCGATTTGCTCAAAGTGCAAGGCGGCAGACCGGGCCCGGTGGATCTTGGCGAATTATGAGGCGCTCGGCGAAATCGCGGACGGCAGACTTATTTGCCGCCGAATACGGCTCAGCGGTGCGCCGTCCAGACGCCTCGCCTGCGTCCCTACCCGTAGCGCCACTCGCGCCACTCGCGTCGGTATCCATAGCGCCGCCGCAGACAGCAACGCCGCACCCACTCAGCCGGTCTCCCCGAAGACAACTGTGGTATGCCGCGGTATTCCCGGAAATGACCCAGGAACCCGCGGCCGCCGTGCTGCAGAAGCTCTGCCTGCATGCGCAGGCGTTCACTTCTTTCGTCAGCATCGAACCGCCCAACGCCTTATTGCTGGAAATCAGGGGCAGCGTGAAGTTGTTTGGTTCGCTGCAGCGGCTGCATGCCGACATTGATGCCTGTTGGCGGCAACTTGCGCTGCCGGTCCGAAGCGCCACCGCGCCCTCGACCCTGGCGGCGTTGTGGCTGGCGCGCGCCGGCGATCCGCAGCAGATAGAGGATGTTGAGATGTTGCCGGGCCACCTGGCGAAGGTGCCCATTGCTTGTACGGCCTGGGACGGTGAGCTGCTGCAAACCTTGCGCGCCATGGGCGTCACTTTCTTAAGCGAATTGATGCGCCTGCCGCGCGCGGGTCTTGCGCGTCGATTGAATCCGGCCGTGGTGCGGGAGCTGGACATCGCGTTGGCGCGACAGCCTGCGCCGCGCAGAGCCTTCGTGCCGCGTGAGCGCTTTCGCGAACGCTGTGATTTCGAAACGGAAATCGAACATGTCGCTTATTTGGAAAAAGCGCTCGAACCTCTGATCGAGCGCTGTGCACAGTTCTTGCTCAAGCGTCAGGCCGGCGTACAGGCATTGCAGCTAAGACTCAAGCATCGAGAAGCGCCGGCGACTCGTGTGCGGCTCGGCCTGGCCAGCATCACGAGTGACCAGCGACGCTTGACCGATGTGCTCCGTCAAAAGCTCGCGAGGCTGGAGCTCAAAGCGCCGGTTCGCGGCATGGAACTCATTTCCGGTTCCTTGCGGGGACTGTCGGCCAGTTCACTCGACGCCTTTGCCGGCTTGACGCGCGCCGGCAGCCGCGACAGCGCGCCGCAACTGGTGGAACGTTTGCGTGCCCGCCTGGGTGAGGAGGCGGTGTATGGGGTCTGTTTGATTGCAGAACACCGGCCGGAAGCGGCGTGGCGGAGAGTCCATGAACTGCGCTTGAGCGGTGCGCCTCAGGTTGCGGAAGGGATGATCGATCAGGGCATGCCGCGTCCAGTCTGGCTGCTGACCGAGCCGTTGCCATTGCCTAAGCCGGAACTCCTGCAAGGCCCAGAACGTATCGAGAGCGGTTGGTGGGACGGCAAGGGCGTGGCGCGCGATTACTACGTCGCGCGCCCGCCATCGCAGGGCATCCGGCTCTGGGTTTTTCAGGAGCGCCGGTCGAAACGCTGGTATGTGCACGGCATCTTCGCTTAAGGGCCTTAACGTGTACGCCGAACTGCACACCTTGAGTAATTTTTCTTTTTTGCGCGGCGCTTCGCAGCCCGAAGAACTGGTCGCGCAGGCCAAGGCCTTGAATTACAGCGCATTGGCGCTCACCGATGAATGCTCACTGGCGGGCGTGGTACGCGCTCATGTCGCCGCAAAAGAACATGGCTTGCCGCTCATCATCGGCACCGAACTGAAATGCCTAGCCGCAGGGCGCCCGCAGGGCGAGGGCCAGGATGGCCCGAGTCAATGCGGAGGCAGGAAGCCGGAGCCGGCGCCCGCAGGGCGCCCGCAGGGCGAGGGCCAGGATGGCCCGAGTCAACTCAAGCTCGTGGTGCTGGCAACCGACCGGGCGAGCTATGGTGCCCTGAGCCGCTTGATCAGCAAAGCACGCCGCGCCACCCGCAAGGGATGTTATGCGCTCGCGCGCGCCGATCTGGAGGATGCACTCCCCGGATGTTTGATCATCTGGCTGCCGCGCGCGGACAAAGCGGCCCGGCCAGGTCAGGAGGAGGGCCGCTGGTTGCGAGAGCGGTTCGCGGGACGCTTATGGCTAGGCGTGGAACTCACAACCTGCGGCCAGGATACGCGGCGTTTGCAGCTGCTCGAAGCGCTGGGCAAGAAGCTTGAGCTGCCGTGCGTGGCCGCGGGCGATGTGCATATGCATCGGCGCAGCCGCCGTGCCTTGCAGGATGTGTTGACGGCGATTCGCTTAAGGCTGCCGCTGCAAGCCGCCGGTTACGCCTTGTATCCGAATGGCGAGCGCTCGCTGCGCTCTTTGCAGCGCTTGAGTGAGCTGTACCCGGCGCCGCTGCTGGCGCAAACCCTGGAAATTGCCGAACGTTGCACCTTCAAGCTCGATGAGTTGCGTTACGAGTACCCGGAAGAAATCGTGCCCTCGGGAGAAACGCCCACGAGTCATTTGCGCGCGCTGACGATGCGCGGCTGCTCCTATCGATGGCCGGCGGGCGCGCCCGCTGCTGTGCGCGAGAACATCGAGCATGAATTGCGATTGATCGAAGAGCTCAAATTCGAGCCATTTTTTCTGACCGTGCACGATGTCGTCGAATATGCGCGTTCGCAAAAAATCCTCTGTCAAGGACGGGGCTCCGCAGCCAACTCGACGGTCTGCTATTGCTTGCGCATCACGGAGGTGGATCCGTCGCGCATGGCCATGCTGTTCGAGCGCTTTATTTCCAAGGAGCGCAACGAGCCGCCCGATATCGACGTGGACTTCGAGCACGAGCGGCGTGAAGAAGTCATTCAATATATCTACGGAAAATACGGACGCGAGCGCGCGGCACTGGCCGCCACGGTGATTTGCTACCGTCCGCGCAGCGCCTTGCGCGACGTGGGCAAGGCCTTGGGGCTTGATCTTGCGCAAGTCGACAGGCTCGCGCGCGGCATGCAATGGTGGGATGGCCAGCGCATCGATCCGGACCGCATTCGTGCCTCAGGGTTCGATCCTGACGATCCGGTGATCGCACGCCTCATCGCACTCACCGCGGAAATTTTAGGATTTCCCCGCCATCTGTCGCAGCACGTGGGCGGGTTCGTCATCGCCCGCGGCCGGTTGGATGAACTCGTTCCCATCGAGAATGCAGCGATGCCCGAGCGCACGGTGATCGAGTGGGATAAGGACGATCTCGATGCGCTGGGGCTGCTGAAGGTGGATGTCCTGGCCTTAGGCATGCTGACCGCGATACGGCGCACCTTTCGCCTGATCAATGAGTTCGGCGGCTCATCCGCCGCTACGCTGGGGGAACTCGAGCTGGCCAGCGTACCGAGTGAAGATCAGGCCGTGTACGACATGATTTGCCGCGCCGACACGGTCGGTGTATTTCAAATCGAATCGCGGGCCCAAATGTCCATGCTGCCGCGCCTCAAGCCGCGGAACTTTTACGATCTTGTGATCGAAGTGGCCATCGTGCGCCCCGGCCCCATTCAAGGCGAGATGGTGCATCCCTATTTGCGCCGCCGCAGCGGTGAAGAAGAGGTGACTTACCCCAGCAAAGAGGTGGAGGCGGTGCTCAAGCGCACGCTGGGCGTGCCGATTTTTCAGGAACAAGTCATGCAGCTGGCGATCGTCGCCGCCGGATTTTCCCCGGGTGAAGCGGATCGGCTGCGCCGTGCCATGGCCGCGTGGAAGCGCAAGGGAGGGTTGGAGCCTTTCCAAAAGCAATTGATCGACGGCATGCGCGCGAAGGGCTACGCGGAAAGTTTTGCTGAGCAGATCTTCAAGCAGATTCTGGGATTCGGCGAATATGGATTTCCGGAATGCGTCGTTGGCGAGACGCGCGTGGTCGATGCCGATAGCGGAAGCTGGGTGAGCATTGATGAAGTCATCAGCGGGCAGGCGCGCCTCGATAATACCTTTGCCTGTGATGCTGAACTGCGTTTAGGAAAGCGCAAAGTGCTGCGCGTAATCCGCAGTGGTGTGAAGCCGGTATTGCGTCTACGCACGGCGCTGGGCCATGAGATTACCGCCACGGCAGAGCACCCCTTCATGACGATGGCGGGTTGGCGCCAGCTGGGAAAGCTCAAGGTTGGGGATCATGTGGCCACGGCGCGTTCGGTACCAGTCGCCGGGCGTCGAAGATGGCCGCGACACAAGATTCTCGTTCTTGCTGATCTAATCGCCGAAGGCAATCTGTGTCATCCCAGTACATTTTATTTTTACACCACTGAGTCGTGGCATCGTGATGATTTCGTGAAGGCGGTCGAACGCTTCTCGAATACCAAAGCAGTAGTCGAACGTCACAAGAATTGCTTTTCGGTGCGTGTTCGCCGAATTGACCGGAAGCGTCAGATTGGTGCGGTTACTTGGTTGCGCAAGTTGGGTGTCTGGGGCTGCGGTGCTCGAGCAAAACAGCTACCTTCAGACGTTTTCGAGCTGCGCAACAGCAACATTGAGTTGCTGCTGGCGCGTCTTTGGGAGGGCGACGGCGGTTTTTCCATGAAAGGACATGCATCGTATGACACCGCCTCGAGTATTTTGGCGTCACAAGTGCAACATTTGCTTTTACGACTCGGGATTATTGCGCGTCTTTACCGTCGAGTGCGCTTGTATAAGGGACGGCAGTTGGAGAATCAAGTGATCACGGTAACGGGCGAAGACTTGCGTAAGTTCTGCAGCGTCGTGGGCCGCCGATTTCTGGATCCGAAGAGGCGGCGGCAATCTAGACTGTTAGCGGCGCCCCGAAGCGGACGTATGTCGCGGGATATCATTCCAGTTAGCGTGCGACTGGCCATTCGCAGCGAGCGCGATAAGCAGAATTTGACCTGGAATGAGATCGAACGGATGACAGGTCTTTCGATGCGGGAGATCCAATGTCGTGGCGTTGCCAAAATAGGATTTAGACGCCATGTGATCGCACGTATAGGAACTGCTTTGGGATCGGTCGATCTTTCGAGGCTGGCAAATTCAGATATCTACTGGGATAAAATTACTAAAATCGAGGCCGCCGGAGATCAAGAGACCTACGACTTGAAAATCGAGGGCGATCACAATTTCTTGGCTAATAATTTCGTTGTCCACAATTCCCATTCAGCAAGCTTCGCCCTTCTGGTCTACACCTCGGCATGGCTGAAGCATTACGAGCCGGCGGCGTTTTGCGCCGCGCTGATCAACAGCCAGCCGATGGGCTTTTATGCCCCGGCGCAATTGGTGCGCGATGCGCGCGCGCATGGCGTGGAGGTGCGTGCCGTAGACGTGACGATCAGTGGCTGGGATTGCACGCTCGAGCGGCGCGAGGACGGCCGTCCGGCTTTGCGCTTGGGGTTGCGTCTGGTCAAGCACTTATCGCAAGAGGGCGCTGCGCGGCTGCTGGACGCGCGGGCACTGCGTGTCTTTGACGGCATTGCGGATTTGGCCGAGCGCGGCGCACTCGATCGGCGTGATCTCGAGGCTCTTGCCGCTGCGGACGCACTGACGAAACTGACCGGGCATCGGCATCGCGCGGTATGGCAGGTCACGGGTGTGGAGCGTGAGCTGCCTTTGCTGCCTGCGGCAACGGCAGTCGATGAGGGCATTCCGCTGCTGCGCGCGCCGCGGGAGGGCCAGGACATCGTCGCCGACTACCGCAGCGTCGGGTTGACACTGCGCCGCCATCCGCTGGCGCTGCTGCGCGATAAATTGCAACGGCGGGGCGTGGTGCCCACGCGGGAATTGTGGGAACTGCCCAATGGAAAATTGGTGCGAACGGCGGGTCTGGTCATTACGCGCCAGCGGCCGGGCAGCGCGGGCGGCGTGACTTTCGTCACCATGGAAGATGAGACGGGCTATGTGAATTTGATCGTATGGAATCGCGTTGCGGTCGAGCAGCGCGCGGCGCTGTTGGAGTCGCGCCTGCTCGAGGTGCACGGCAAGCTGCAGCGCGAGGGTGATGTGCAGCATGTCATTGCGCAGCGGCTGACGAATCTCTCATCGCTGCTCGGCGACCTGGTGGTGGCGTCGCGGAATTTTCACTAGACATCGAGTCCGATCGAGCGCATGAGCTCGATTCCATTGCTCTTGGTGACCACGCCGGCCCGCAATTTGAAATCGAACTTGAGCTTGCCATCCACCAGCTCGTCTTGAAAGTGCACATTCTCGATGGCGCCGGGCTCGAGTCCGGCAACATCCGTCAGCGCAAGATCATGCGTGCTGATCAAACCGATCGCACCCTTCTTGATCAATGCCCGAATGAGACCTTGCGCCCCGATTCGCCGATCCGCGGAATTGGTTCCCTGCAGCAATTCGTCCAACAAAAATAAGAGCGGCAGCTTGGTGGGCTCGAACAATTGGCGCAGCCGCGTGATCTCGGCATAGAAACGCGAGCTGCCCTCGTGCAGCGAATCGTTGATACGAATGCTCGCGCCGATTTGCAGGGGCGTCAGTTGCAAAGACCTGGCGCGCACCGGCGCCCCTGCCATGGCGAGCACGGTATTGACGCCGATCGTGCGCAACAGCGTGCTCTTCCCCGACATGTTCGAACCGCTGACCAGCAGCACCCGCGTCGCTGCGGAAATATCAACATCATTGCAG
>DASQPK010000051.1:0-6305 GCA_035643995.1 Steroidobacteraceae bacterium
CGCTCAAGCACGTCTGGATACGAGCAGTCGATTCGCTCCCCGATGACGAGGCGCTGCACCGATGTCTGTTGGCGTATGCTTCGGACTTTCAATTGCTCGACACGGCGCTCAAGCCTCACGGACTGTCCATGATGCGAGACAAACTGGTGATTGCGAGCATCGATCATGCGATGTGGTTTCACCGCAGCGTTCGGGTGGACGACTGGCTGCTGTATGCCATGGACAGCCCCAGCGCCTCCGGTGCCCGGGGTTTCACGCGCGGCAGTGTGTTTGCGCGCGACGGCCGCTTGGTCGCCAGCGTCTCGCAGGAAGGCTTGATCCGGGTTTTAACCTAGGAGCCTAAGTGCTCAAAACCATCATCATCTTCATTGTTGTCATCGCCGTGCTGGGCGGCGGGCTGCTTATCTTGCGCAGCAGCCGGCGCAGCGGCATGCCGGGCGAGGATGTTTTGAAGCGCGCCGCGGAGCGCGCGCGTGAACAGGCCGCCAAGGACGAGGCCGATCGGTAGGAGCCTAGCGCGGCAACGGTCGGTCAGCCCGCGAGGCTTCCCATACCGCGCGCGGCAATGTGAACAGGTGGCAATCCCACCAGCGATTCTTGGCGCGGCGATGCCTGCGATACACCGCTTCCCACCGCATGCCCACTTTCTCCAGCACCCGAATCGACGCGCCGTTGTTGACGTCAACGGTGGATATCACCCGTTCGGCGCGCAGCTCGAAAAACGCGGCATCGATCAAGGCCAGGGCGATTTCCGTCGCGTATCCGTTGCCCCACTGCTCCGCGCCGAGCATGTAGCCCAAGTCCACCACCTTCGCCTCGATCAGGGACAAATCGCACGCTCCGATCAGCTGCGCCGTCGCAATCTCCTCCACCGCCAGTTCAAATCGCGTGCGCGGCACTTCACGCTGCGAAGCCAGCAGCTCCTCCAGATATTCGGCGGTGCTCTCCTCGTCGCGCGGCCCGAAGAAAAGATAGCGGGTGACCCGCGGATCCGATGAATAGGCGTGGACGGCTTCGAAGTCCGCAGCGACGAACTCGCGCAAATTCAATCGCGCCGTGCGGACCGGCACGGTCAATTTGCGCACAGCACCTTACCGGGATTTAAAATGCCTTTCGGATCCAGGGCGCGTTTCAATTCGTGCATGACGCGCAGCTCCACCGGATCCGCGCGGCGCGCGAATTCCTCGGCCTTCAGGCGCCCGATGCCGTGCTCCGCGCTGATGCTGCCGCCGAGGCTCTCGACCAGATCGAACATGGCGTGCTCGAGGGCATGCGTCCTGCCGACGAACAGTTCAAGGTCTGCACCGGGTTTTTGGCTCAAATTGAAATGCAAATTGCCGTCGCCGGCATGCCCATAGGAAACGACGTCTCCCTCCGGAGCCAATTCGTTCGCCAATACGGTGCCTTTCTCGATGAGCGTCGGAATCGCGGACACCGGAACCGACACGTCATGCTTGATGCTCGCGCCGTGGCGGCGCTGCGCCTCCGGCACGGATTCGCGCAATTTCCACATGGCCTGTGCCTGTGCCAGCGATGTTGCGAGCATCGCATCCTTGACGGTCCCGGCCGCCGCGGCGTCCTCGAGTTCTGAGGTCAAAAGACCCGTCAGATTTTGCTGCGGATTGGGCGAGCCCAATTCGATCAGCAGATACCACGGGCTGTCGAAAGCCAGAGGGTTTGCAACGCCGGCCACGTACTTCACCGTCATTTCCACCGCGATCCGCGGCATCAACTCAAACGAACTCACCTGATCGCCGGCTGCGACGCGCAGCCGCGCGAGCAAATCGAGTGCATGGCTTGGTAAGTCGATGCCGACCAGCGCAGTCGCCGTATCGGCCGGCAGCGGAAACAACTTCAAGGATGCCGCCGTGATGACGCCCAAGGTGCCCTCAGCGCCGATGAACAGAGATTTGACGTCGTATCCGGTGTTGTCCTTGCGCAGGCTTTTCAGTGCCGAGAGCAGCCGCCCATCGGCCAGCACCACTTCCAGTCCCAGCACCAGATCGCGCATCATGCCGTAGCGAAGCACCGCCGTGCCGCCGGCATTGGTCGAGAGATTGCCGCCGATTTGGGCGGTGCCTTCGGAGCCTAGGCTCAAGGGAAACAGGCGATTCGCTTCACGAGCGGCCGCCTGCGCGCCGGCCAGCGTGCAGCCGACCTCAACGATCATCGAGTTATTGGCGGCGTCGATATGCCGTATGCGATTCAGGCGCTGCATCGACAGCACGATTTGCGAGCCGCTCTCATCCGGCGTGGCGCCGCCGCAGTAGCTGGTATTGCCGCCGTGGGGTACGACGGCGACTTCGTCGCGATTGCAGACGTTTAAGATTTTTGCGACTTCTTCGGCGCTTCTGGGCTTGAGCACCAGTGGCGTGGCGCCCTGGTACAGGTGCCGAAAATCGGTCAGGTATGGCGCTACGTCGCCGGCGGAGTCCAGCCAACCGCCTGGGCCTACCGCTGCCTTGAGTTCCGCGAGGGTCCCTGAACTAGGCGGCCGGGGCATGGACGGTGCCGGTTACAGTGCGCCGCGAAGCTCTCAGAGCCGCTTTCCCCCGCCCTCGCGCACCGCCGCCGGAACGGGCTTCAAATCCCAGATCAGCCCAATGAACGACAACAGCTTCAACATATAGAAGGTGACGTCGAACTCCCACCAATAAAAGCCCTGACGCGCCGATGCAGGGTAGTGGTGGTGATTGTTGTGCCAGCCCTCGCCCAGGGTGATGATCGCGAGCCAGGGATTGTTGCGGCTGGCATCGCCGGTCTTGTAGCGCTGGCGGCCGAACACGTGCGAGAGCGAATTGATGGTGTACGTGCCGTGATAAACCAGCACGGTGGAGATGAAGAATCCCCAAACCAGCATCTGCCAACCCGTCGTATGCAATCCCGGGGCGACATGCTTCAGGAGCACGCCGAGCAGAAATACGCTGATCCCGAGAATCGTCGGAACCACGATATCGAAGCGATCCAGGAACCGCAGTTCGGGGTATTTCAGAAGATCCTTGACCCGCGACAGATCCGCCGCGAAGTGCTTGTGGGACATGAACCAGCCCATGTGGCTCCAAAAGAAGCCGTGCTGCACCGGCGAGTGCACATCCTCCGGCTTGTCGGAATGCACATGATGGTGCCGATGATGAGCAGCCCACCATATGGGGCCGCGCTGAACCGCAGAGGCACCCAACATGCCGAAAATGAACTGTCCCACGCGCGAGGTCTTGAAGGTTCGGTGCGAAAAATAGCGATGATAGAAGCCGGTGATGGCGAACATGCGAACCAGGTACAGCGCAATCGTCACCGCCAGCGCCACCCAGCTGAAGCCCACCCAGATCACCGCCAAGCAGGCCGCATGCATCAGCAGAAACGGCAGCACGCGAGCCCAATCGATGTGATGACCCGACTCGAGCAGCGCCGGCTCCCGCGGCCGCGTCGCAAAGTCGCTGTTGCCGAACCACCGCGAGAGCTCGTGACCCACGCGTACCGAGGTGGGGGGCTCGATCACGATTTCATTTTCTGGCGTCATAGGATCCTCAAGTCTTAAGGGCCGCGATTCTCTCGTCCAACGGCGGATGGGTCATGAACAAGCGCATGATGCCGCCCGAACTTCCGGTATTGATGCCGAAGGCCTGCAGCTGCTGCGGCATCGGCTCCCCCTGACTGCGCTTCAGCATCTGCAGCGCGTCGATCATGTTGCCTGCGCCCGCAAGATCGGCCCCGCCTCGGTCAGCGCGAAATTCACGCCGCCGCGAATACCAACAAACGATCACGCTCGCGATGATGCCCAGCACGAACTGCGCCAGCATGGTGGTCAGGAAAAATCCGATGCCCGAGCCCTGCCTGTCATTGCGCAGGATTGCCCGATCGACGATGCCGCCGATGATTCGCGCGAGAAAGATCACAAACGTATTTAGCACACCTTGCAAGAGCGCAAGGGTAACCATATCACCGTTTGCGACGTGCGTGATTTCGTGACCCAGTACCGCCTCGACCTGCGTGCGCGACATGCTGCGTAACAGTCCGCTGCTGACCGCCACCAACGCTGCGTTGCGCCGTGCGCCGGTGGCGAAAGCATTCATTTCTTCGGCGTCGAAGATGCCGACCTCCGGCATGCCGATATGAGCTTGATCGGCCAACCGCTTGATCGTGCCGATGAGCCATCTCTCCAATTCGGTCTGGGGATTCTCGATGAGCCGCACGCCCATCATGCGCTTGGCGGTCCACTTGGACAGGGCCAGCGAAATGAGCGATCCGCCAAAACCAAAAATAGCGGCAAAAACCAGCAAGCCACCGGTTCCGCCCTGCATCAAATGCACGCCGAACACGTTTTCGACGATGAACAGCACGATGCTGAGCAGCGCCAGGACGGCCAGGTTGGTGACGACGAAGAGGAAAATGCGCTTCATGGGGCTTTTGTTCGAAAAAATAGCGGCAATATGGTAACGCGGCTAGAGTCTAGGTCGGGTCGTTGCTGTTCAATTTCAAGCATGGGTGTTCGATTGACCGGCGGGCGCGAATTCAAAATTCGCCTATGTGCCTGTAATATAAGGTATTACCTTCTCAGAGTTGGGCATGCAGTATAGGGATTATTACGAAATTCTCGGGGTGACTCGATCAGCCGATGCCGACGAGGTGAAACGCGCTTACCGCAAGCTGGCGCGTAAATATCACCCGGACGTCAGCAAGGAGAAGAACGCCGAGGCCAAATTCAAAGAGGTCCAGGAGGCCTATGAGGTGCTGCGCGATGCGGAAAAGCGCGCCGCCTACGACCAGCTGGGTCGCGATTACCGCAACGGGCAGCAGTTCCGGCCGCCGCCGGATTGGTCACAGCGCTTTGGACAGCCTGGAGGCCAGCGCTTTTCAGAAATCAATGGTTTCAGCGATTTCTTCTCCAGTCTTTTTGGCGGGTCGGGGTTCGGCGCCGGCGGCGCGGGGCACGCCGATTCGGACGCCGGCCACCTGGACGTCACGGTGGAAGAGGCCTTCGCAGGAACGAAACGCCGCGTCGCGCTCAACGAGAATGGCCGCCTACGCCAGGTCGATGTGCAAATTCCCGCCGGCGTCACCGAAGGCCAATCGCTGCGCATTCCAGGCGTGGGCGGCCGCAGCTCATTGATATTTCGCATCCGGCTGCGGCCGCATCATCTTTACGATGTCGTCGGCAAAGACGTGCAAATTGAATTGCCGCTGGCGCCCTGGGAAGCGGCGTTGGGTGCAAAGGTCGCCGTGCCTACGCTTAAGGGAACCGTGGAATTGACGGTGCCTGCGGGAGCACAGTCCGGGCAAAAGCTGCGGTTGCGAGCGCGCGGGTTCCCCGGCACCCCCAGCGGCGACCAGATCGTCACGATCAAACTGGTGACGCCCGCGGCGCAGACAACGACGGCGAAAGAGGCTTACGAGCGCATGAAGCGCGATTTCCAGTTCGATCCGCGCGCCGACTGGCCATAGGGCCGACCGGCCATAGGAGTCTGCCTCGTGGAGCGGTAGACTTTGCCGGCCGTCAAGCTTGAGGGGTTGGCCGTGCGATATACGATTCAGATCAACGGGAAGGCTCGCGAGGTCGACGCCGATCCGCAAATGCCGCTGCTGTGGGTGCTTCGCGATTTGCTCGATATGAAGGGCACCAAGTTCGGCTGCGGCCGGAGTTTTTGCGGCGCCTGCACAGTGCATCTGAACGGAGCCCCCACGAGGTCCTGCGTTACGCCCGTCTCGGCAGTGGGTTCCGCATCGATTACCACCATCGAGGCCATGGCCGGCACGCCGACGGGGCGGGCGGTGCAACGCGCCTGGCTGGCACTCGATGTCGTGCAATGCGGCTACTGCCAGGCCGGACAAATCATGTCGGCCAGCGCCTTGCTGGCGAAGAATCCGAAACCCAGCGACACGGATATTGATAAGGCCATGTCGGGCAACATTTGCCGCTGCGCGACCTACACGCGCATTCGCGCTGCCATCAAGCAGGCCGCCGGAATGCCGAGCGCCGATAGCCGGGACACGCTCGTATGATGCGCGCCAAAGACACGTTGGCTTCAGGCGCGGCGGCTTCAGGCAAGGAGGCTGCGGCGAAGGATGAATCGCGGCGCGCCTTTCTTCGTGCCGGTGTGGCCGTGGGCGGTGGGTTGCTGCTCGATTTCTCGCTGCCGGGAGTCCTCAATGCTCGCGCGAATGCCTCGAGCTCTCCCAGTACGCTCAACGCGTTGGTTCAAATTGCGAACGACGGTGCCGTCACCATCATTTCCAAAAATCCGGAAATCGGTCAGGGCATCAAGACCATGCTGCCCATGTTGATCGCGGAGGAACTCGACGTGGATTGG
>DASQPK010000052.1:0-10611 GCA_035643995.1 Steroidobacteraceae bacterium
TTCCAGTTCACGGCACGGATCGAGCACGGCTTTGTGCTCCGTTCGTGACGTGACGATGTGACGGCCGCGCTCGCGGTAGTACTGAGCCACGCCGAAAATGGCCAGATTATTGGCTTCCGTGGCCCCCGAGGTCCAAATCACTTCGTTTGACGCCGCCCCCACGGCGGAAGCGACCTGACCCCGCGCCTGTTCCACCAGCGCATGCGCGATGTCGCCATAGTCATGGCTCACTGATGCCGGGTTGCCGAATTCAGTCTCGGAATTCAAGATCTCGGCCATGCGCGCTGCAACGCGCGAATCCACCGGCGTGGTCGACGCATGATCCAGATACACCGGCATGCCGGCTGTGCTCACTTGCGTGGCGGGCTTCATTTGCGCGAGCGCTGCGCCGACTGGCCGCGCCTACCCTGCACGGCGCTCAAGATCCCGCGCAGGATGTTGAGCTCGTTGCGATCGATCTGTGCGCGGTTGAACAGCCGCCGCAGCCGCTCCATCAAGTGCCCGGTTCGATCCTCAAAATCGATTTCGTTCAAGACCTGATGCAGGTGCGTGTAAAAGTGCTCCACATCGCCCGACAGGGCCAGCGGCATTTCCAATTGGGTGTGCGAGTGAGGCTGCTCGCGGGCCATGAAAATCTCGTACGCGGCCAGCTGCACCGACATCGCGAGATTCAGCGAGCAATATTCCGGATTCGCGGGGATCCGTACCAGCACATTGCAATGATTCAGATCCTCGGTCGCCAGCCCATAGCGCTCCGAACCGAACAACAACGCAGCGCGATTTTCCAATGGCAGGGACACGATGCGCCCTGCCACCTCCCGCGGCGTCGTGAACTCCCAGTAGTACGATCGCGGCCGAGAGGTCGTTCCCGCAATGAACCCGCAGTCGCTGATGGCTTCGGCGACGCTGCCGACGATGCGGGCACCCGCTAAAATATCGTCCGCGCCGGCCGCCAGCGCGTTGGCCTCGGCATGCGGAAATGCGCGCGGGCGCACCAGCACCAGATCCGAAAGCGCCATGTTCTTCATGGCACGCGCCACCGAGCCGATGTTGCCCGGATGGCTGGGATCGATCAGTACGATGCGAACGAGTGTGGTCACTGGTGATATTCTAGCGCCACCTTATGCAACCCCTGCTCAATATCGCCATGCGCGCCGCGCGGCGCGCCGGCGATTTAATCGTCAAAAGCCTGTCGCGACTCGATTCCTTGAAAGTCGACAGTAAGGGTCGCAATGACTTCGTCACGGACATCGACCGCAAGGCCGAAGCGGATATCATCGCCACGATCCGGCGCAGCTACCCCCAGCACGCGATTCTTGCCGAAGAATCGGGGCGCAGCGGCGACGATGAATTCGTTTGGATCATCGATCCACTCGACGGCACCACGAACTTTCTGCATGGATTCCCGACCTTCGCCGTCTCGATTGCGGTGGAGCACCGCGGCCGCCTGCAGCATGCCGTCGTCTACGATCCCATGCGCCAGGAATTTTTTACCGCCTCGCGCGGCGATGGCGCGCAACTCGAGGGGAAAAAGATCCGCGTCAGCACACAGCGAACCCTGGAAGGCTCGCTGATCGGCACCGGTTACCCGTTTCGCGAAGGAGCGGTCCATGTCGATGAATACCTGGCGATGCTCAAGGTGATCATGTCCACCGCCGCGGGCGTGCGCCGACCCGGAGCAGCATCGCTGGATCTCGCCTATGTGGCCGCCGGGCGCATCGACGGTTTTTGGGAATTTGGGCTCTCTCCCTGGGACACCGCGGCGGGCACGCTGCTCATCCAGGAAGCCGGCGGCCGGGTCGGCACGCCCTCCGGCGCCGAATATGCGCTCGGATCCAATATCGTCGCCGGCAACCCGAAAGTGTACGAGGCGCTGCTCGGGGCCATCGGGCCCCTCACACCGGCAGCGTTGCGTACTTAGTGCCGCCCGGCAGCCCATCGCCGCGCTAGTGGGCTTGTTCGGCCTGCGCAACCCGCAGACGGCTGTTCCTGTAGCCGTAAAATAGGTAAATCAGAATCCCGAGCACGCTCCAGAGGATCAGCCGCAGCCAGGTGCCGGAGGGCAGTGATGCCGCCATTGCCGCGCAGAACAGCACACCCATCAGCGATACAAACCAAATCCATTTGACGCGGAAGGGCCGCTTCAAATCCGGACGCGTATAGCGCAGCACCAGCACGCCGGCGCACACCACGATGAAGGCGATCAGCGTGCCGATCGACACCAATTCGCCCAGGATACCGATGGGCAAGCAGCCGCCAAGCGTTGCCGCGCACACGCCCGTGATCAGCGTCGAGATGTGCGGGGTGCGGAACTTCGGATGTATGACGCCGAAGACCTTCGGCAACAAGCCATCGTGCGACATGGTGAGCCAGATTCGCGCCTGCGGGATGATCATGGTGATGATCACCGAGGTGAGTCCGAACAGTGCGCCCCAGATCACCCAGGTCGTCAGCCACGTCAGTTGCGGATGCGCCTCCAGAGCCACCACGACCGGGGCCGCGTCATCGAGCTGCTTGAATGGCACCAAGCCCGTCATCACGCTCGACATCAAGATATAGAGCACCGTGCAAATGGCGAGACTGCCCAGCATGCCGATGGGCATGCCGCGCTGCGGATCCTTGGCTTCCTGCGCCACGGTCGACACGCCGTCGAAGCCGATGTAGGCGAAAAAGATGATGGCCGAGGCTTGCAGGATGCCGCTTAAGCCGAACTGGCCGAAGGTGCCGGTGTTCTTCGGAATGTAGGGAACCCAGTTGTGCGTGTCGACAAAACTGGCGCCGAACGCGATTACTGCCATGACGATGGCAACCTTGATGGCCACGATGATGGTGTTGACCGTGGCGGACTCCTTGATCCCCCGGTAGCACAGCGCCGTCGCCGCGCCGATGATGACGATCGCGGGCAGATTCACGATCGCCCCCGTCATGTGCACCGCATAGCCCACGTCGGCCGCCTCGAACGGCGCCGAACTCAAGGAGGCCGGAATGAAGTTGATGCCGAAATGATCGAGCAACTTGATGAAGTAACGGCTCCAACCGACCGCCACCGTGGAGCACGTCACCATGTATTCCAAAATCAGATTCCAGCCTACGAACCAGGCGACGAACTCGCCCAAGGTCGCGTAGCTGTAGGCGTAGGCGCTGCCCGCAACCGGCACCATGGCGGCAAATTCCGAATAGCAAAGCCCGGCGAACATGCACCCGATACCGGCAATGACGAAGGAAAAGACGATGGCGGGGCCGGCATGTTCGGCTGCCGCGAGGCCGGTGAGCACAAATATCCCGGTGCCGATGATGCCGCCGATGCCGAAGGCGATCAGCGCGGGAATGCCGAGCGCTCGGACCAAGGTCTTGTCGGACGCCTCCTTCTGGTAGTCGGCGATCGGCTTGGTGGCGAGAATCTCCCGTAAATTCATGTTATGCATCCATTGTGGCCAATGATGATTGCGCCGACTCTAACGGCTTTCCGGCGCGCCACCCAACAATTTACCCCAATGTCATTGCCGGCAATCCGACGGTTCAGGATGCCTTGCTTAGGAAGCTGGGCCAGCTCACGCCCCTTGCCCTGCGCACTTAGGGCATACTTCGCGCAGCAATCGGGCCTCGAACCCGGAGAACTCATGAGTCTGTTTCGCACCAAACCGATCGACGTCAATGCCAATACCGGCCTGAAACGCTGCCTCGGCGCTTTTGATCTGACTATGCTGGGCATCGGCTGCATCATCGGCACAGGCATTTTCGTGCTCACCGGCGTGGTCGCGGCCCAGCATTCAGGCCCGGCCATCGTACTGTCGTTCATTTTGTCCGGTACCGCCTGCGCCTTCGCCGCGCTGTGCTATGCCGAGCTGGCAGGCGCGATCGGCGGCGCCGGCAGCGCCTACGGCTATGCCTATTCCGGCATCGGCGAATTGATCGCCTGGGTCATCGGCTGGGATCTCATCCTCGAATATGCGATCGCCACCTCCACCGTAGCCATCGGCTGGTCGGGCTACTTCGGCAAGATCTTGGAACTGCTCGGCCTGCATCTGCCGCATGCGCTGACCAACGCCCCGCTCGACGGCGGCATCGCCAATGTGCCGGCCATGATCATCGTGCTGCTGCTGTCGGTGCTGTTGTCGATCGGCGTCCGCGAATCGGCGCGTTTCAACACGGTCATGGTGATGGTCAAGCTCGCTGCCGTCGTCATCTTCATTATCGTCGCCGCGCCGCACGTCAATCCGGCCAATTGGCATCCCTTCATCCCGCCGCAGGTCACCGACGTCAATGGCCAGTCGCACTTCGGCGGCTTTGGCGTCCTCACCGGCGCCTCGCTGATTTTCTTCGCCTACATCGGCTTCGACGCGGTTTCCACCGCGGCAGAGGAAACGATAAAACCGCAGCGCAACCTACCGATCGGCATCATCGCTTCGCTGGTGATCTGCACCATCCTGTATATCCTCGTTTCCGGCATCCTCACCGGAGTGGTGCATTACGACAAGATCGACGTCATGGCGCCCATCGCCGATGCGCTCAAACAGCTCGGCATCGGCTGGGCCGAAGCGCTGATCTCGATCGGCGCCCTCGCCGGCATCACCACCGTGATGCTGGTGCTCTACTTCGGCTTGACCCGCGTGGTGCTGGCGATGTCGCGTGACGGCCTGCTGCCCAAGCCCATGGCCAAGGTCAATCCGAAAACGCAGACGCCGGTGCACCTCATCCTGGGATCCGGCGTGGCCATCGCGCTGATCGCCGGCTTGTCGCCGATCGGCCGGGTGGCGCAACTGGTCAACCTGGGCACGCTCGCGGCATTCTTCATGGTTTGCGCCAGCGTCATCGTGCTTCGCAAGACGCGTCCGGAACTCAAGCGCCCGTTTCGCACGCCGCTGGTGCCGCTGGTGCCGCTGCTGGGCATGGGTTTCTGCGCCTTCCTCATGGCGGGGTTGCCGGCAATTACTTGGGAGGCCTTCTTCATCTGGTCCGCCGTCGGACTGGCGATCTACTTCGTCTACTCACGCACTCACAGCGAACTCGCCCATCAACCCTGAGCACTAAGTCGAGCGGCGTCGCAAGCGGATGTTGATGCATTCCACGGCCGCCGAGAACGCCATGGCAAAATACAAATAGCCATTCGGTATCTCCAGATCCAGGGACTGCGCGATCAAGGCGGCGCCGACCAGCACCAAGGAGGCCAGCGCCAATACCTTGATCGTCGGGAAGCGCTCGATGAACCCGCTGACCGCCGAAGAGACCGCCATCATCACCACGACCGACGCGACGATGGCGGCGATCATCACCTCAATATGCTTCGAAAGGCCGACCGCCGTGAACACCGAATCCAAGGAAAAAACGATATCGATGATGCCGATCTGCAAGATGATCAGCCAAAAGCTGCTCAGCAAGCCCGGACTGCGCTTCTCCTCCCTGCCGCTCAGCATGTCGCGAATTTCCAGCGGGCTCTTGATGATCAAGAAAAGGCCGCCACCGAACAAAATCAGGTCGCGGCCGGAAATTTCATTGCCGAGCACCGTGAACAGCGTGGCCCTCAAGGTGGCCAGCCACGTGATCGAATATAGCAGCGCAATGCGCGTCAGCATCGCAAACGCCAATCCCAGAAATCGCGCGCTGCGGCGCCGTTCGCGCGGTAGCCGGTCGACCAGGATCACCAGGAATATGATGTTGTCGATGCCGAGGACGATCTCCAGCACCGCCAGCGTGAGGAACGACAGCCAAACCTGCGGGTCGGAAAGCAATTCCATGGAGCCACTCTATATGATCGGGCTCCTAGGGCAAACCGTCGATTTCCTCGGGTTTCGCGGCCTTGCGCTCCAGCAGATCGTCGGTGCGCAATCCTAAGTCGAGCGCCAAGGCCGAGGAAATATAAATCGATGAATAGGTACCGGCGATGATGCCGATCACCAATGCGGCAGAGAACCCGCGCAGTGTCTCGCCGCCGAATATCAATAGCGCGACGACCACCAGCAATGTCACCAACTTGGTCATGATGGTTCGCGACAGCGTTTGATTGATCGACTCGTCGATCACCTGCGCGATGCTGAGTTTTCGCGCCGTGCGGGCGCGTTCACGGATGCGGTCGAATACGATGACGGTATCGTTCAGCGAATAGCCGATCACCGCCAGCACCGCGGAGATCGCCGTCAAGTCAAATGTCATCTGGCTCAGTGCGAAAAAGCCCACGACGCAGATCGGATCATGCAAGACGGCAAAAATCGCGCCCAGCGCGAGCTTCGGAGTAAATCGGAACAAAACATAGATCAAGATCAAGGCGAGGGTCGCGAACAGCGCCCAGCCGCCCTTGACGAACAATTCCTGTCCCACCTGGGGACCCACGACTTCGGTTCTCTGCAGCTTCACGCCGCTGTCGGTCTTGGCAAAGATTTCGAGCACATGCGCGCCGATTTGATCGCCCTTGGCATTCGGATCCGGCGGCAAACGCACCAAAATATCCCGGGAACTGCCGAATGCCTGCACCTGCGCTCCTGCCACGCCGGCGCCGGCCAGCGCGGCGCGCAACGTTTCAATATTGGGAGCTTGCGGGAAATTCGTTTCCACCACCACGCCGCCGGTGAAGTCCACCCCCAGATTCAGCCCGCGTATCAAGGCCAGGCCGACCGAGGTTACGATCAACAGCGCGGACAGCCCGTACCACACCTTGCGGGTGTTCATGAACGGGAAGCGGGTCACCTTGTGGAAGAATTCCATGTCCGTTCCTTTAGATCGACAAGCGATCGAGCTTGCGCCTGCCGCCGTAAATGATCTGCACCAGCGCGTGGCTGCCCATCACCGAGGTGAACACGGAAGTGCCGATTCCCAGCACCAGTACGTAGGCAAAGCCGCGAATCGGGCCCGAACCGAAGGACAACAGCACGATGCCCGCGATCAGCGCCGTAAAGTTTGAATCGGTAATCGCGGACAGGGCACGTTCGAATCCGGCGGCAATGGCTGCGCGCGGCGTCACGCCATTGCGCAATTCCTCTCGAATGCGTTCGTAGATCAGGATGTTTGCGTCCACTGCCATGCCAACGGTCAATACGACCGCCGCAATGCCCGGCAATGTGAGTGCCACGCCCACCATCGACAATAAGGCGGTGAGCAGTACCACGTTGGCCGCCAGCGCGATGTCGGCGATCACGCCGAAGACTCTGTAGTAGATGCCCATGAAAATGAACGCGGCCAGCATCCCGAACACCATCGCCTTGATGCCTTTGTCGATGTTGTCCTGCCCCAGACTCGGTCCAATGGCGCGCTCTTCGATGGGGGTCAGCGGCGCTGCCAAGCCACCCGCGCGCAACAGCAGCGCCAGCTCGCGCCCCTCGATCGGGTTCACGCCGGTAATTTGGAAATTGTTGCTGAATACGCCGCGAATGGTCGCCCGGTTGATGACTTCTTCCGTGGTGCGGTCGACTTCCACGCCCTGCGCATTCTTTTCCCGCGAACGATCGATGAACACCACGGCCATCAAGTGGCCAAGATTTTCCTGGGTGTTCTTCAGCATTTTTGCGGCGCCGCGGCTGTCCAAACCCACCGAGACGGCGGCACCGTCCTGGGTGTTCGGCTGAAACGTCGCGTCCGTCAGCTGGTCGCCCGTCACCACCACATCGCGCTTCAGCAACACCGGCTGCTTGTCGCGGGTGTAATACAGCTTCGAGCCCAGCGGCACGCGACCCGTACCCGCCGCTTCGAGCGGATTGTTGTTCTCATCGACCATGCGAAATTCCAAGGTCGCCGTCTTGCCGAGGATCTTCTTCACCTCGGCCGAATTTTGCAGGCCCGGCAGCTGGATGGCGATGCGATCCACGCCCTCGCGCGCAACCTGCGGTTCGGATACCGCGAGTTCCGGGCTGTTGAGGCGATTTCTCAAGATCACGATGTTTTGCGAGACCGCGTAATCCTGGCGTTCCTTGATCTCCTGCGGTGTCAGCAGCAGTTCGAACGCAGGCATGCCGGCCACCGTGACGTCGGTCAGGTTCAAGTTGCGGTTATCGGAGAGGATGGCCGCTCTGCCCTTGGCGAGAGCTTCCGCGTCGCGAAACAGCACGCGCACTCGATTCTGCGAATAGTCGACGGCGACATCTTGGTAAGCGACTCGCGCGTTGCGCAGTGAGGCGCGAAAATCCTGCTCGCGGCGATCGAGGAGTTGCTTCACCGCTCCCTGTACGTCGACTTGATAAACAAGATAAACGCCGCCCCGCAGATCCAGGCCCAGCTTCACGGGCGCCATTCCCAGACTACGCATCCACGGGGGAACGCGCGAGGCCTGCGACAAGGCGATGGTAAATTGATTGGGGCGCGCCTCTGCAATCACGTCGCGCGCCTTCAGCTGATCCTGCTTGCTGCTGAAGCGCAAGGTCAGGCGACCCTGCTCCAAAAACACGCCTGACGGGGTAATGCTCTTGTCCTTGAGTATTTGCACCACGGCAGTGCGATCGGCGTCCGTGACGGCGGCCCGATCGGCCGCCAACTGCAGCGCGTTTTCCTCGCCAAACAAATTGGGAAGGGCCAGGAAGATCCCTATAACCAAGACGATCGCGACCAACGCGATCTTCCAGCGCGGATAGCCGATCATGCGCCCTTGACCGTGCCCTTCGGCAGCACCTGTGCGACCTGAAATTTCTGCAATTTGATGTTCACGCCATCGGCGATTTCCACGCTCAGGAACTGCTCGCCCACCTCGGTCACTTTGCCGAGAATTCCGCCGGTGGTGGCGATCTCATCGCCCACCGCGACCTTGGAAAGCATTTCGCGCTGCTCTTTGGCGCGCTTGCTTTGCGGCCGGATGAGCAAAAAATAAAACACCACCAGCAGCAGGGCCGGGAGCAGCAACGTTTGCAACATGCTGGCGCCGCCGGCGCCGGCGGCGCCCGTTGCCTGTGCATTTGCCGAATTTATGAGGAAATCCATAGTGTTACACTCTTATTTTGCTTTGAGGTGAGCTACGCAAAGCGGCGTAGTATACAGCAGGCAGGGGTAAGCTTGACTCAAGGTTTTGAAGCTTGGCGCGCGCGAACTTCCGCGGCATAGCTCTCGAATGTGCCCGCGACAATGGCGGCACGCACCTCCATCATCAGCCGCTGGTAGAAGAAGAGATTGTGGATCGTATTCAAGTGCGCGCCCAGGATTTCGCCGCACTTGTCCAAATGCCGCAAATAACTGCGGCTGTAGTTGAGGCAGGTGTAGCAGGCACATCCCTCCTCGATCGGCCCGGTATCCTTCTGGTGCGCCGCGTTGCGAATATTGATGACGCCGCTGCGCGTGAATAAATGCGCATTGCGCGCATGGCGGGTCGGCATGACGCAATCGAACATATCGACGCCGCGCCGGACCGCTTCGATGATGTCCTCCGGCCTTCCCACGCCCATCAGATACCGAGGCTTCAGGGTGGGCATGTGCGGCGTGAGCTGATCGAGCACCTGTTCGCGCTCGCCTTCGGGTTCGCCCACCGCCAGCCCGCCGATGGCAAGACCGGCGAATCCGATTTCCTCGAGTGCCGCCAGTGATTCAAGACGCAGTCCTGCGTGGACTCCCCCTTGGACGATGCCGAACAGCGTCCCGGGAGGCTCGCTCCGGTAATACTCGCGAAAGCCGCGCAGCGCCCAGCGCATCGATAATTCCATGGAACTGCGCGCCTGATCCTCAGTGGCCGGGTACGGCGTGCATTCATCGAAGCTCATCGCGATATCGGAGGCCAGGATGCGCTGAATGCGCATGGACTCCTCAGGCGATAGAAACACCTGCGCACCATCCACCGGCGAGCGGAACTGGGCGCCCTCCTCGGTGATCTTGCGCATCTCGGCCAGGCTCCATACTTGAAACCCGCCGGAATCGGTGAGAATCGGCCGCCGCCAATGCATGAAGCGGTGCAGGCCCTGATGCGCCTGAATGACCTCGAGTCCCGGCCGCAAGTACAGGTGAAAGGTGTTGCCGAGCACGATCTCCGCGCCGATGGCTTCGAGGTCTTCCGGCGTCATCGCCTTGACCGTGCCGTAGGTTCCCACGGGCATGAACGCGGGCGTCTCCACCGTGCCGCGCGAAAACTCCAGACGGCCGCGGCGCGCCGCGCCGTCCTGTGCCAGCAGATTGAAGCGCATGGAACTCACGTCAGAAACATCGCGTCACCGTAGCTGAAAAACCGATAGCGCTCCTCCACGGCATGAGCATACGCGGCCAGCAGCGCCTCGCGCCCCGCAAAGGCGGAACACAACATCAACAAGGTCGATTCCGGCAAGTGGAAATTGGTGACCATGGCATCGACGGCGCGAAATTCGTAGCCCGGCTTGATGAATATGTCGGTGGTGCCCTGGTACGGCGCGATTCGGTTGGAGCCCGCCGCACCGGCAGCCGAGGCGGCGGCGGTTTCCAGGCTCCTCACCACGGTGGTTCCGACCGCGATCACGCGGCCGCCGGCAGCGGACACTGCGTTGATCGCGGCGCACGTGCTCTCGGAAACCTCCAGGTTCTCGGCGTGCATGCGGTGCGCCGCGATATCCTCGGCCCTCACGGGAGCGAAGGTGCCCGCGCCCACGTGCAGCGTCACGAAGGCATGCGCCACTCGGCGCGCCCGCAGCGCTGCAAAGATGGATTCGTCAAAATGCAGCCCCGCCGTCGGCGCCGCGA